>DASRBN010000013.1 GCA_035653615.1 Ktedonobacteraceae bacterium
GCGGGAGCGACGGCCTTTTGTCGCATCCGCGGTTATTTGTCGACGTTGCGCAAGCAGGGCGTGGATCTGCTTTCTGCTTTGGAGGCCACGTTGCGCGGTCATCCTGTCCTTCCTTCATTTCAGACTACCTGAGTAGTTACCTCATGTTTTCTTACCATTAGAGAATATAGGAGACATGTATCTGAAATTGCATATGAAACTGAAGTCTGGATATCAGAGAGATCTGAACATATGATCCACTATAACGGCGACAAATTCCTTGGGCCACATAGGAGTAATCAATAAATCACTCCTATATGGCCAGCGCGTCATAGATTTCTACATCAGGCCGCTACCCATTCCCCACCATCATTTGCTCCCTCACTAACACCAACCCCTACCCTCACAACCAGCTTCCCATCCTGAGCATCCACGATCACCGTATCACCGTTGGTGAACTCTTCACGTAGGATAGACTCGGCCAGTATATCATCCAGCATGTTCTGTATCGTCCGGCGCAGAGGACGCGCACCATAGACTGGATCATAGCCCCGTTCAACTAGCAGAGAACGCGCAGAATCCGTCACCTGCAAATCAATCGAGCGCTCTGTCATCCTTTGCTGTGTTTTCGCGATCATCAGGTCGGCAATCACACGCAAATGCTCAGGCTCTAGCGGGTGGAAAAGAATGATCTCATCAATGCGATTGAGCAGTTCAGGCTTGAATACGTCTTTCAGCGCCAGCATTACATGCGATCTCAGGCGCTTAATTGTATTGCCCTGTCGAGCTTGCTTATTTTGCTTGCCACCCGTAAAGGTCATCTCACTTTGCTGGCTATGAGCCGTTCCAACGTTTGACGTGATTATGATGATCGTATGCTTGAAATTCACGAGCTGCCCACGCGCATCGGTGAGACAACCATCATCGAGGATTTGTAAGAGTAGATCAAAAACCCTGGGATGTGCCTTCTCTATCTCGTCAAACAATACGATGCTGTACGGGCGATGCCGCACAGCCTCTGTCAACTGCCCTGCCGAATCGTAGCCGATGTATCCGGGAGGTGCGCCGATCAGACGCGATAGATTATGACTCTCCATAAATTCCGACATGTCGAGCTTAATCAAGGCCTCTTCGTCTCCAAAAAGTGCGGCAGCAAGCGCGCGAGCTAACTCCGTCTTCCCTACACCCGTAGGGCCGGCGAAAAGGAATGAGCCAATAGGTCGGCGACCATCACGAAGCGATGTTCGCGCTCGTCGCACGGCCTTTGCTACTGCCTTCACCGCCTCATGCTGTCCGATGACCCGTCGCTGCAGCGATTCCTCTAATTGCAGCAACCGCTCAGCCTCTTCAGCGGCAATTTGTACAGCAGGAATGCCCGTTCGCATGGCCACTACCTGGGCAATCTCCTGCTCTCCAACTACCGGTCGCTCCCGGCGACGCGATTCTGCCCAACTATGTTCAACCTCGCGCAATTCTTCCTGAATCTGCAACTCATAAGCACGGTGCCTTGCTGCCCTGGCATAATCACGATGCGCAATACAGTAATCTTTGGCTTTTTCAGCCATCACCAGCTCTTCGCGCAGCATACGAATCTGACCAGG
The DNA here is from genome assembly GCA_035653615.1 of Ktedonobacteraceae bacterium. Taxonomy (NCBI): domain Bacteria; kingdom Bacillati; phylum Chloroflexota; class Ktedonobacteria; order Ktedonobacterales; family Ktedonobacteraceae; species Ktedonobacteraceae bacterium. Next base: position 1,581 of record DASRBN010000013.1, read on the forward strand.
CACGGTAGAAATATTCACACAGGCTCGCGCCGCCGCTTCATCAACAAGATCAATCGCCTTATCGGGTTGATAGCGGTTCTGGATGTAACACGATGACATCTGTACCGCTGCTCTCAACGCCTCATCCGAGATAGTGACCTGGTGGAAATCTTCATAGCGGGGGCGCAGACCATGCAAAATTTCCAGGGTCTCCTGCGGTGTTGTCTCAGATACCAGCACGGGTTGAAAACGGCGCTCCAGCGCCGGGTCGGCCTCGATTGACTTGCGATAATCATCTACCGTTGTCGCCCCAATACATTGAAACTCGCCTCGTGCCAGCATCGGCTTGAAGAGGTTGGCGGCATCAATTGACCCCTCGGCTACTCCTGTCCCGACAAGAGCCTGCAATTCATCTATCACGATGATGATCCCTTTCGATTGCAGGATTTCCTGCATGATACGCTTCAACCGCTCCTCGAAATCGCCACGAAAACGCGTGCCAACAGTGAGCAAGCCTACATCCAGGGTGACGACACGTCGATTCCGCAGATTTTCCGGCACCTGTCCGGCAATAATACGCTGCGCCAGCCCTTCGGCAATGGCCGTTTTGCCCACACCGGCAGGGCCGATCAGAACGGGGTTGTTCTTCGAGCGGCGAGACAAAATCTGCATCGTGCGTTCCAATTCAGCCTCGCGTCCAATTAAAGGGTCAAGCGTACCTGCCAGAGCAGCTGCTGTTAGATCGCGGCTCACCTGGTTCAATGTGGGAGTTCCGTTGTAACGCGCATGGTACTGTGCAGCGAAACTCGCATACTCGCGTCCATTTTTAAGTAGGTCCGTGATATGCTGCCGTACAGATTCGAGATACAGGCCAAAACTCTCCAGGACTCCTACAGCTATTCCCTCTGAATCCTTGAGTAATCCCAGGAGAAGATGTTCGATACCGGTCAATTCCTCTCCCATTTCCGCCGCTTCCTCCTCCGCGTGCCGCAACACCTCCTTCGCGGCAGAACCGAGGATTGGCTCGCTGATCAGCGCTTTATTGCCACGCCCTATCACAAACTCAAGCGCCTGCCGCAGCCGGGGGGTGCTGACCTGCAATCTGGAGAGGACACATTCGATGATAGGATCATTCACCTCAAGAACGCCGAGCAGAAGATGCTCAGGTCCAATCATTCTATGCCGCAGCTCCATGGCCTCTTCACGAGCATATGATAATGCCAGCCGCGCCTCTTTAGTATATTTATTTGACCGATTCATGTGCTATTCCTTCATTCTCTAGTGCGTTTGCATGAGAACCGCCCATCTCAGTTGAGATGGCAGGCTCACTTCATAGCAATCATTCTGATATTTTGCTAAGAATAGATATCGGCCAGATAAGAAGTATCGTATAAGCCCCTGGACTACTATCAGGCAGAAACAAGAAAAAAGTCCATATGCTTGATATGGACTCTTCAGCTTATTCTCTGCTTTCGTATCATATCTGAGACTACAGCTTAACCCTTATATGGTTCTCTCGGCCCCTTGCTCATATCCAACAAGCACAGCCTCGTACCAAAGGGGTCCTCAATGATTACGCACATGCCGATTGGAATATTGAACGGTTCAACCAGTATCTTACATCCCTTTTGGGCCAACACCTGTGCGACCGCGGGAACATCATCAACAAGATAATACACTTCTATCCTGGCAGGTATATCAGGATCACAATGCAGAACAATTTCGGCATCCGTCTCGGGAAAGCCAAGACCTACCGAGATTTCATCCTGCCATGCCGGTCGCAGGCCAAAGGTATCGATGTAATACTTTTTGGCCGCTTCAAGATCATCTACACGAATCATCACACAATCAATCTTTCTTAGCATGTGATCTTCTCCTTTTTAGCACAAACTACCGCGTGGCAACATTTCTGGTAAATTCCCCAGCAGTCCCCAGGACGAGGAGATCCCAATATTGTTTCAGAGTGGCACAGAGATTCTTCGCTGCGCTCAGAATGCCATGCCCCCGGAAGGTGGCTGAGGTATGTCATTCTGAGCGCAGCGAAGAATCTCTGCCCAACTTCTGGGAATCACCAGAAAGTCTTTATAGACGCAACCTCACCGGCGTGCTAGACTAATAGTAATACCATATTGGAGGAATTACATGTATCCATGGTCCTATGATTTTCAAGGGCATTTCGATGAGATTGCCTTTACGAGTGAGGTTCTCAAGGATAATCCACTGGGAGACCCATTTGTGCGGCCCTTGTGGGTATATTTGCCGCCGGGGTATGAACAAGATTCAAGCAGAAGATATCCAAGCATCTATATGATTCAGGGATTGACCGGCCAGCTCGATATGTGGCGCAACCGTTCCGCGTTCAGGAAGAACTTCCCGGAGCTTGCCGACGAGCTTTTCGCAAAGGGAGAAGCGCCACCCTGCATCATTGTGTGGGTTGATTGCTGGACCTCGTATGGCGGAAGTCAGTTTCTCGATTCTCCGGCCACAGGTCACTATCATACCTATCTATGTGACGAGATCGTCCCATGGGTCGATGCCCATTATCCCACGCTACCGCAGCGCGAACATCGTGGCATTGCCGGTAAGTCGAGCGGCGGCTATGGAGCGATGGTGACGCCGATGCTACGACCAGACCTCTTCGGTGGATTGGCCACCCATGCCGGCGATGCCCTGTTTGAGATGTGCTATCAACCAGAATTTCCACAGTCCTTACGCATCCTGCGCTACGAATATGACGGCTCGTTCGAGAAATTCTGGCAGGATTTTCGCAGCCGGCCCGCCTTTTCTAAACGCGGCGATGAACACCTCTTGAATGACTGGTGTATGGCCGCCTGCTACTCCGCCGACCTGGATGGCACGGTCAATCTACCCTATAATATCCAGACGGGTGAGCTGATTCCCAGCGTCTGGGAGCGATGGCTGGCATGGGACCCCGTTCGTATGGTACCATTGTATGCCGATGCCCTGCAGTCAATGAAGGCGATCTACATTGATGCAGGCAAACGCGATCAATATTACCTTGATCTGGGCGCTGAAGCTTTCCGGCAAGCACTGAAAAGCATCGGCGTCACCGATATCTTTTTCGAGCTATTCGATGCCACGCACTCAGCTATCGAGTATCGTTATCCTTTGAGCCTGAAGTATCTCGCGGAAAGGCTCGCACCATAAATGAACAATAATAGACATACCAGGAGAAACCAGACCCTTTATGGAAAACCAGACACAACCACGTACACCCGGCAGATATGGCATTGAGGAGATTGAAAGCAGCCAGTTAGAAGCCTGGCCCAATTCAAATCCAGAGCGTAATTATGTAGCGCATATGGAAATACCCGAATTTACCTGCCTTTGTCCAAGATCGGGCTTCCCCGACTTCGCTACGATCATCATTGACTACGTGCCGGATCAGTCCGTTGTGGAACTGAAGAGCCTGAAACTCTACATCAACAAATACCGCAATCGGCAGATCAGTCACGAGGCAGCAACTAACAAAATCCTGGATGATCTTGTCGCGCTGCTTGCTCCCCGCTGGATGCGCGTGGTGGCCGATTTCACGGTGCGCGGCAATATCAAGACCATTATCTTTGCCGAGCATAGCGCGCCGGATTATGAGGGGCCGCGCCCAGAATTCCGGCGCTATCTTCCTGGCAACCTCTAAGGTAACAGCGATGTCCCAGGCAAGCTAGGTTTCGGATACTGCTCGTCGCAGCAGGATGGGGCTGAAGTTCGTGCGATAATCATAGGCATCCAGCTTCTCGCGACGTTTCAGGAAGCCGACCACGAGATAAGTAAACGGGGTGGCCACGATTTCATAGGCAACCTTAAAAATCCACTGGGTGAGGATGGCGGTGAGCATCATGTTCGCGGGAATAATGCCCCAGAAGGCGACACTGATGAAAATGAGCGTATCAAGCCCCTCGCCCACCAGTGTGGAACCAATTGTGCGCGTCCACAACCAGCGGCCACGGGTCGCTATTTTCAATTTGGCAAGGACGAAAGAGTTGGTAAATTCACCGACCAGGTAGGCGATAAATGAGGCCAGCAGCAGGCGCGGCGTGAAGCCCAGGATGGTATTGTACGCGGCCTGATCTTTCCAGAAAGGCGCCGCCGGAGCAATACCGCCGATGAAGATGGCGATCACAGCTAGCAGGTTACATGCAAAACCCAGCCAGATGACGAGTCGCGCCGCTCCATATCCATATACTTCCGTCATCACATCACCGAACAGGTAGCTGAGCGGGAAAACGATAATTCCGGCAGGCACCAGAAAGCCCAGAAACAGGATAAATTTCACAGCAATGATGTTCGCGGTTATCAGGCACGTGACAAACACGGCAGCAATAACCACGAACCATAACGACACTTTCAAGCGCTTTTTCCTTTCTGACAATCGAGTATATTGATGCGGAGAAGCATTTTCCCATCTTGTTGGGCACACAGATTTTATCATGCTCCGGCGGCAATTGTCGATGCTATGCCTCCGCCATAGCGATATGCCACGCTCAGGCCTTTACCGACGGGGAGAACGACACGTTCAAACTGGGGCAATGATTCCAACGCTCTTAAGTACCCGGCAATCTCATCAGGATGAGAAATAACATTATCAGCCAGCAAAATTACATCAGGGGTCAGCTTTGGAACGAGCAATTTAAGCTGTGCTGGAGCGCTATAGCGATCAGCATCGAAGAAAACACAATCAAAAGGACCTGCTAGACCGGCTACAATTTCGGTTGCATCGCCGCATCTCAAATCAACCACGTCACGTAACCCCACGTGGCGCAGATTCGCATCGGCCAGCGCCTGTTTGTTCGCATCGCGGTCAATGCTGATCACCTGACCGCCATTAGCAGCGACAGCCCAGGCAAGCCAGATCGTGCTGTAGCCATTAGAGGTGCCAATCTCTAATAATCGCGCGCGCCTGGTACTTTTAAGCAGAATGTGCAGGAACTGCGCCGTATCTGGTTCCAGATTCAGCATTTTCTTGCTGCGTTCCTGCGTCTGGGCATCATTTTGCGTGCCTTTTTCGTACAATTCAACCAGGAAGGCTCGAATATCGCTATCTCGCATTGGGGTTCTCGCTTTCGGGATGATTTCCTGATGGGCATTTCACTCATCAAAAATGGGAACAAAAAAGCCGAATTGGCTTATAAAGCCATCCGGCTGAGGCGATCCCGACAGGAGTTGAACCTGCGACCTACAGATCCGCAATCTGTCGCTCTATCCACTGAGCTACGGGATCATAGACAGACTTGGGAAGCCAACAGACGAAACCATATGTTGAAGAAATCTGTTGCTCTCTCACTTACAATCTATCGCTGTACGTCATGCATTATAGACCACTCCCATCTACTTGTCAATACCTATCTGACGCCTCTCGCGCTCTTTTTCTTGGCTGTCTCAGTGGATTAATGGGCTTTCTTCTAATTGGCTTTTTCCTGGTCATATTGAACCCCTCCTTTTCATAACCTTGACTAAGGCAGGGCTAAAAGTTATAGTACTCTCAGATGAGTATAGCATTCTGCTATAGTTGAGAGAAATAAAAAAGGCACGCCACCCGCGAACACTTCACGTTCAGGGTGGCATGCGTCTACGATACTCGCAAATCCTCCAACTTCAACTTACCTCTACCACCACCTCATGCGAGGCCATTGATTACTTCAAGAGCACGATTTAGCGCGTCTCTCCGCACGTAATAGTATGCCCATAGACCCTTCTTGCGACAATCTACCAGGCCCGCATCGCGCAGGATGCGTAAATGATGCGAAATAGTAGGTTGTTCAAGGGTGAAGCTCTCAACGATCTCAAAGACGCACACTTCCCCTTCATAGCGGCTGAGCAAGCTCAAAATGCGCAGGCGCGTGGGATCGGCCAATGCTTTCAGCAGGCGTGCCTGGTCGACAGCCTCATCTTCGTTTAACGCAGGCATAAACTTGGGCGCCACTCCTACTGTTGTATCCGCAACAGCTGCCTGCTTATGCAATATGCTCAACGAGGTCGCTGAGCCGGCAGGCCGCGCTGCCGTTCGTGTAGTACCCACCTGATCCATTGGTGCCATAACTTTTTCTCCTTCCATCCACCCAAACGGATATGTACTTCCCGATTAACTACAATAGAATCTGGGGGAGACCTACAATTAGTATACTTGGGCATCCAAATGTAGAGGTAGATGAAGATACCTGCTGATTCCCCATAACTCCGTCAGTTCAGGTGAGATAGCTCAGCTGAATGAAAGGTGGGCAGGGATTCTTCGCTTCACTCAGAATGACATGCAGGGAACATGTCATTCTGAGTGAAGCGAAGAATCCCTGCCCACCTCATAGGGAATCACCAGGAAGATATCCTATAGAAGTCTCTGATAGGATATCTTCATCTACCTCTGGCTTACGCTTGCTTTTTATCTTCCGCTCTTACCTGCAGGTGCAATTCTCGCAACTGCTTTTCATCGACAGGCGAGGGCGCATTCATCATCAGATCAATCGCGCTCTGTGTCTTGGGGAATGCGATTACCTCGCGAATATTGTCCACGTCTGCGAAGAGCATCACCAGGCGATCAATGCCCAGGGCTATGCCGCCGTGAGGCGGGGCGCCATATTCAAACGCCTCGAGCATATGCCCAAATTGTTCCTGAATCTGCTCAGGCTCCATCTTCATCAATGAAAAAACTTTGTGCTGGAGCGCGGCCACATTGATACGCACGCTGCCTCCACCAACCTCGTAACCGTTACAAATGATGTCATATTGCTTAGCGCGAATGTGCAAGGGATCGCTGTCGAGCCGTTCGATATGCGCCTCGTCCATGCCGGAGAAAGGATTATGCTCGGCCTCATAGCGCTGGCCTTCTTCGTCATAATGCAGGAGCGGAAAATCGACGACCCAGCAAAGCGCCATTTCGTCAGGATCGATCAAATGCAAACGTTCGGCAAGCCGGACACGCAGGCGGAACAGCACATCGTTTGTCACTTTGACGCTATCGGCAACAAAGAGCAGCAAATCGCCGCGCTCGCCCTGGAGACGATCAACTATCGCCTGCACCTCGTCCTCGGACATAAATTTTGTGAGCGCCGACTTCACCTCGCCCCCGGCATTGATAGACAGCGTTACCAATCCTTTCGCACCCAGCACGCGCGCAAATTCAGTAAGCTCCTCGATCTCTTTGCGGCTGTAACCGGCTGCTCCCGGCACGCGAATGCCCTTGACTATACCGCCCGCGGCAAGCGCATTCTTAAAGACACCGAAGTTACCCGCCGCGGCCAGGTCTGAGATTTCCACCAGGGGCAGTTCAAAACGCAAATCAGGGTGATCGGTTCCGTAGCGGTCCATCACATCGGCAAAACTGAGGCGTGGAAATGGACGCTGCTTGATACGCTTATTGGTTGTGGTTTCGATCAGGAAGATCAGCAGTCCCTCGATAAGAGACATCACATCTTCTTCCGACACAAAAGCCATCTCCAGGTCAAGCTGCGTAAATTCCGGCTGGCGGTCAGCACGTTGATCCTCATCGCGGAAACAGCGCGCAATCTGGAAGTAGCGATCCATGCCTGCCACCATCAAAAGCTGCTTGAGTTGCTGCGGAGACTGGGGCAGAGCATAAAACTCTCCTGGATAGAGGCGACTGGGAACAAGATAGTCACGCGCGCCCTCCGGCGTGCTTTTCATCAGGATAGGTGTCTCGATCTCCAGGAAGCCTCGCTCGTCCAGGTAATCGCGAATGGCCTTCACCACGCGATGACGCAGGATGATATTGTCGCGTATAGAGGGACGACGCAGGTCGAGATAGCGATATTTCAGTCGCAGCGATTCATCGACGGAAATGTTATCACTAATGGGAAAAGGCGTTGTGCGCGAAGGATTGAGGATCACGATGCGGTCGGCAGCTACCTCGATAGCTCCGGTGCTTAAATTTGGATTCTCCGTTCCGGGCAGGCGGTGGACTACCGTCCCACTGACCTGGATCACATATTCTGACCGTAACTCAGAAGCGACGCGGTGTGCCTCTGGGGAACGCTCCGGGTCACAAATGACCTGTGTGATGCCGTAGCGGTCGCGGATATCGATAAAGACAAGCCCACCGTGGTCGCGCCGTCGATTTACCCAACCGGCCAGGGTAACGATCTGACCTATATTCGCTGTATTTAATTCGCCACATGTCTTTGTGCGATAATGAACCTCTAATGACATTGTTTTTATGGCTCCTTACGTAGTAACGTGGAAAAATTGCCTCCAACAATAAACAGGACATGATTTCTCACGTCCCGGCAAGATACTGCGTATTCGATTCTTGTTACTTCCCGCTGCTGTTACGAAGCACAACTATTTTGCGCCGTCGTATTAAATTGAACAAGATTTTGCCCGGCATTACTCTGGGTCAGCACGTTTAATTGCGAACTACCCGGTTGCAAAGCAATACTCTTCACCTGCGTAAAATCCTGACTCGAGACAAACTGGTTCTCCAGCTGCAGATTCACCGTCTGATTTTGCCCGGTCGATGTAGCGGAAGGAGCAGGAGTTGGGCCGCCTGAGGTAGCCGACCCATACGGCACCAGGTCAAGTAGACGATGATTCATTGAATCACCGGCATACAGATGGGTCGCATTTCCGATCTGACCAGACGATAATGTTGAAAGACCTGTCACTGTGAACGATGCGATCCCTTGCTGGCCGGGCGAGGAAGCGACAGGGACAGGAGTACCGGCGTTAAAATCTTGCGGGGATACACTCAAAGGGGCAGGAATAGAAGCGTTAAGTTCAACATTTGTTGCCGAAACCTGCTGATTCCCATTCCCCACCGGCACCTGCACGCTCAGCACACTGCCATTGTTTTGCAGCAGAAAGAGTTGCTGATTGGGAAAAGCTGTGGCACTGATAATTGTATTTGAAACAGAAAAGCTGAACTCCCTGGGTGTATTGAGCTGCCCTTTCGAGCTAAGCGTATAACTCAGAACCCGGACAGTATTTTGATTTCCTGACGCAGCTGAGAGCAGTACCACGTAGACACTCGTCTTCCAGGAGGTGATAAACACCGGTCTAAAGCTACTCATGGTCTCAGAGGCCTCAATCTCAACAGTACCAGGCGTCCCTAATTTCCCTGTCTGATCGACCTGGTAGACGCTCAGCGAGTAGCGGATGAGGCTATTTTTGACCGGCTGTGCTACAAGAGTAATCAAATACGAGCCGGTACTTGAGATCGCTGTAATATTGCTCAGGTCTGGCTGGGAATCGATAAGGCTATATTGAGAGTTTAATTGATACAGCTTTTCGTTCTTACCAGAAGTGTACCAGAAGACTGTTCCCTTGCTTGTTGACACCGGGAAGGCGCTCTGTATTTCCGTTTGCGTGCTGGTATTACTGATGGGATGCGACGTTGCGCCGATGCACGATAACAGGGTGATATTGGCCATTTTATTGTATTGCGTAATCGCATTCTTTGTTGTGGCGACCAGCGTGTTCTGAAGCTGCATATAAGTCCGGCTCTGGCCAACATCCAATTGATCATTCTTTTGCACACCTTGCAAGCTTTTTTGAGCAGAAGCGAGGTCGGCAAGCGCCTGCGAGGGGTTACTCGCTATCTCGGCCTGGGCATTTGCGATCAAGTGTTGAGCATTGGTCAAGCTTGAATTCACCGTCTGCGCACTATTCGGGCGTAAAAAATAGTATGCGCCCCCTGCCACTAAAGCGAGTACTATTATAACCAGCAGCGCCAGGGCCGGATAAAACAGGCGATTATGAACCCCGCGCGATTTTTCCAGCGCAGGCTGGGGGGCTGCAAGGCTATCGGGAGAGGCTAATGGGCCACTAATGATTTGCAGAGGGGAGCCAACGTTCGCCAGGTCGCCATTACGCGAGGGATAGGGCATAAATGATCCAGGAGGCAGGGTGGGAGATTGATCGATAGTAGCGGCATCAGCTATTTCTCGCCCGCCGATACGCACAGGATGACGCACTCCGGGCGGTTCTACGCCTACTTCCTGCACGCGCACCACAATAGCAGTGATATTATCCGGCCCGCCATTCTCATTGGCACGTTCCACCAGGTGGTACACGCTCTCCTGGGGCATAAACTGTTCAACAGTCCGCTGCAACTCCTCGTCGCTCACCAATCCTGATAGACCATCGGAGCAAAGAACCAGCGTGTCGCCTTCTTGCAACTGCTCGTGAAAAACATCGATCTCGACTTCGGCCTGCGTTCCCAGGGAACGAGTGATGACATTGCGCTGCGCGTGAGTGCGCGCCTGATCCTCGGTCAGCAAACCGGCCCGTACCTGCTCATAGACCCAGGAATGATCCTGCGATATTTGCCTGACCTGCCCACTACGCACCAGGTAAGCCCTGCTATCACCAACGTTGGCGATGTAGGCCATATTGCCACGCAGCACAGCAGCAACGCAGGTCGTGCCCATCCCACTGCGCAACATATTCTCTGCCGCTCGTTGATGAATAGCTGCATTGGCGCGCCTGATCGCCTGCACCAGCGAAAAAGCCACATCATCGCTATCGTCCTGGTAATAGGCATTACTGACCGTATCGACTGCGATTTCACTTGCCACTTCACCGGCTGCATGCCCTCCCATGCCATCGGCCACAATGAACAAGGCCCCCTTGATTGCCATCACCTGCGGATCTTTGGGGATGACATACGCCATATTATCTTCATTATGTTCGCGTTTGCGGCCAACATCTGTAAGCTGGGCAACATCAAGATGCAGTTGTTTCGCCAACGAACTTCTCTCCCTAATTCAATTGATCCCTATCGCACTATGCGGAACTGGTAGTCATTGTGGCTACCACCCCTGGCCGGGGTACACCGGCAGAGCGCAGTGGGGTTCCTGATACTGGCTATAATACACCTATGCCGAGAAAAACGCAACGCGTTGGCACTTTGGCATGGTATATTTTTCCTCCCTGTCTACCTCTTCGTGTCTTTTGAAAAAGTATACTCTTTCAAATCACAGCTTGCAAGGATACGGCCTGTTCGGATATTACTCACCTTTAACGAGAAAGATTGGGTGAACCAGAACAGATTCCATATATCGTCTCCAGGCAAGGAAAATTTGTCTCTGTTAGCCTCTATGGTCTATACTGCTTGTGAAGCAGAAGAATCCGCAACACAAGTGAAATGGACGAGAGTACCTATGAATAGGACAGCTAAACGAGCAATAGTCATATACAGTCCGCATTCAGGAAGATCCGATCAGCTCGAGCAGGCGCGGGCGCAGCTACAGCAGATGGGCATCGAGATAATCGATAGTATTGCTATCTCTGATCTGGATACGCTGCGTCCACAGGGGACCAACTGGATACAGAGAGGCATCGAGGTAGCGATTGCGGCAGGAGGTGATGGGCTGGTAGGAGGCGTGATTAACCACGTCACCGGATCAGGCCTTCCGTTGGGTATTTTACCTCTTGGAACATCAAACGATATTGCTCGCTCGCTACAGATTCCACAGTCGATACAGCAGGCGGCGGAAGTGATCGCCTATGGGAAAGTCCAGGCTATCGATATTGGCGCGGCTCGACCGGCGGAACAGGCTCCGCATCCCGCCAGTTCCGATCAACTCAGTCCGCCTGTTACCCATATTGAAGCGCAAAAGCATGCCTATTTTGCTCACGCCCTGACTGTTGGACTGAATGTGCAGTTCGCTCGCATCGCCACAAACGTGGCTACGCGCCAGCGCTTTGGGCGCCTGACCTACCCTTTTGCCGCCTTAGAGGTACTGCGCAATCATGCTCCTCTTGAAGTTGATATCCGATTTGAGGGATTGTCTTTACCGCAATCTCGGAGAACAATGGAAGAAGTAAGCGATGCCCACACAGCGACGCTTGCTACTGAGGAGAAGCCACCTGCTCTACGCTGTCGCGCGCTCCAGGTGACGGTCATCAATGCTCCGATATTTGGAGGGCAATGGCAGCTCGCCATTCCCGATGCCAGTCTCAATGATCGCCTGCTTGATATCGTAGTGATTGAAGACTTTGAATTGGGAAGGCTCAGCACGAGGTTAGCCCACCTGTTCGGGCAGAAAGTAAATAGTGATGAAGCTGTACCGGCAGGCGGAGAGGGTGAGGCAACGCGCCATCCCGGCGAGCTGACCGGTATACCCGGCATTCATCATTTACAGGCCAGAGGTGTGATGATAACAACCAGCATCGATCCCCTCGATGCCACTTTAGATGGTGAAGTGCGAGGCCAGACGCCGATGTTCGTCCATATAGCAGACGAACGATTGAAAGTGCTTATACCAGGTTAGAAAGGATACGGTCATGCGTACCACGACCCGTCTGCGCGAATTGCTGGCCGGGCCTGATCTGCTTGTTGTCCCTGGAGCATATGATGGCTTGAGCGCGCGTTTAATCGTGCAGGCAGGATTTCCTATCGTCTATATGACCGGCTTTGGCACGGCTGCCAGCGTGCTGGGACAACCAGATGTTGGCCTGCTGACGATGACTGAGATGGTACAACGCGCGGCAGCGCTGGCCGCGATTGCCGGGGATGTGCCGCTGATAGCAGATGCTGATACCGGCTACGGCAATCCGATCAATGTGCGCCGTACCATCCGCGAGTACGAACGGGCAGGCGTGGCCGGTTTGCATATTGAAGACCAGGTATGGCCGAAAAAATGCGGGCATATGGAGGGCAAGCAGGTTATCCCGATGGAGGAGATGGTGCAGAAGGTGCGCGCCGCCGTCGATGCCCGGCAAGACCCCGATTTCGTGATTATCGCGCGCACCGATGCCAACGCTGTTACCGGTTTCGAGGATGCGCTGCGACGCGGACGAGCATATCGTGAAGCAGGCGCGGATGTCATCTTCATCGAAGCGCCGCGTTCGATAACCGAACTGCGAGCAATCAAGGAAGCTTTCCCCGACGTACCGTTACTCTTCAACTGGGCAGAAAGCGGTAAGACACCGCCCCTGCCATTACCTGAAATCCGCGCACTGGGATATAAACTGGTCATCTTCCCCGTCAGCCTGCTTTTCGCGGCCACATATGCCATGTCAGAACTGCTGGAAGTCCTCAAACGCGGCGAGGTTCCGACTGTGATGAGCGACCGCATGCTGACCTTCTCGCAGTTTACCGATACCATTGGACTGCCCGCAATTCAGGAGTTAGAGAGACGCTACGGGGTCAACCAATGACCACAGCATACGAAGGAAAGCCTGGGTATGTCTAGCACCATCACACTTGTTTTCGGCCTGCTGGCAGCTATCGTTGCGCTGGCAACAGTGGCAACGCGCTTTCGTATTCCCTATGCCGTCTTACTCGTCCTGGGAGGCCTGCTCATGGGATTCATTCCTGGTCTGCCCACCATTGAGCTTAATCCAGACCTGGTCCTGTTTCTCTTTCTGCCCCCATTGGTTTACTCTTCGGCATGGCTCACTTCCTGGCGTGAATTCCGCGCGAGTTTACGCCCAATCTTGACGCTCTCGATTGGGCTGGTACTGGCCACTACCGCTATTGTAGCGATAGTGGCTCATTTCGCCGTCGGATTGTCATGGCCGGTCGCCTTTGTACTGGGAGCCGTCGTTTCGCCGACGGATGCGGTGGCCGCGAGTGCCACCGCGCAAAGCGTCGGGCTTGCCCGGCGCATTGTGACGGTAATAGAGGGTGAGAGCATGGTCAACGATGCCAGCGGACTCGTGGCCTATCGCTTCGCCGTGGCCGCCGTGGTGACCGGCAGTTTCTCGCTAGCCCAGGCAAGTTTCCAGTTTGTATTTGTTAGTATCGGCGGGTTGGTCATTGGCTTCCTGGTCGGCTGGCTGTTAGCCCGGCTGCACCAGCACCTCGATAACGCTCCCATCGAGATTGCCATCACGATATTGACCCCATTCGCGGCCTACCTTCTGGCCGAAACCCTCAACCTGTCAGGCGTTCTGGCCATTGTGGCAGCGGGTCTGTATTTGAGCCACCGCTCGGCACGCTTTTTCTCCTCCAATACGCGCCTGCAAGCCTATGCAGTCTGGGATGTGCTCGTGTTCCTGCTCAATGGCTTCGTATTCCTGCTCATCGGCCTGCAGTTGCGCAGCATCCTGAATACGGTTTCCACTCACGCGCCTCTTACCCTGATATGGGATGCCCTACTTGTTTGTTTAGCGGTCATTGTGATTCGCATCGCCTGGATCATTTCCAGCACCTACCTTTCACGAGGATTGAGCAAACTCTTACACCTTCAAGAGGTCTTCCCTACCTTGCGCGGCCTATTGATTGTCGCCTGGACAGGTATGCGTGGAGGTGTATCGCTGGCAGCGGCCCTGGCTTTGCCACTTACTATCACAGGGGGAGCAGCATTTCCAGACCGCGACCTGGTAATCTTTTTGACCTTCAGCGTCATTCTTGTCACTCTGGTAATACAGGGACTCAGCCTCAGCCCCCTGATCCGGCTGCTGCATTTGAAAGAGGATAATTCACGCGAGAGGGAACATACAGAGGCACATCTAGAGGCCGCTCGTGCCGCCCTGATACGCCTCGACGAACTCTCTACGGAAGATTGGGTACCGGAGGATTATCTGACGCGCATGCGCGGCATGTACGAGAAAAAAATCAAAGCCCTCAATGCCCTGGTAGACGGGGGAGATGGCGCAGCAGAAGTTCTGGACGGCGCTCGCCTGGGAGATAAGCGTCGTTTGCGCCAGGAGGTACTTGAAGCTGAGCGCTCCACCATTATCCAACTACGCGACCGCGGGCGCATCGACGATGAAGTGCTGCGCGAGGTCGAACGCGAGCTTGATCTTGAGGAGCAACGCTTGCAAACGGATTAAAAGGTGCGACTCGTGAAAAGGAAACTGGTCCGCGGCGAAGGTATAAAGCTACCTGTTTATTGACAGAAAAGCACTATATCATTATTACTTATTTGTAAGAGGTCATCTTCAGTTGCTGCCTGTTCATCTCGTGCGCGCAAGTAAGAGAAATCTCTGCAAGTTATTTAGCCTTTCGCTACAATTCAAATCAACATGAGAAAGGACAGTTCTACCTATGGCGAACAACTCGTTTCAGAAGACCAGCATCACCAGTGAGGCAGCGGAGCGCCTTATCGCCGCTGCTGAGGCCAAAGCGCGTGACATGGGTAAAGCCATGGTCATCGCCATTTGCGACGAGGACGGCATACTCAAAGCATTCAAACGCATGGATGGGGCTCCCCTGTTAAGCGTACAAATCGCACAGGACAAGGCATTTACCGCCATTAGTTTCGGCGGCCTGGCATCACACGAGTGGTATGACTTCATCAAAAACGATCCGCCCTTGCTGCATGGCATCGTCAAGACAGACCGCCTGATCGTATTTGGCGGCGGCTACGCTATCAAGGACGGCGAAACCATTATCGGTGGCATCGGTGTAAGCGGCGGTCACTATTCCGAGGATATGCAGGTGGCTCAGGCAGCTTTAGAGGCTCTGTAACCTGTTTTAAGGCGTTTTAACAGGGCTACACGGACCTGAGCTGATCAATTGTAGAACGGAGGAGATGCTGAATTTTCAAAATCTCCTCCGTATTTTTATATCTTTGCCTGGGCCAGAAGAAGCCTTTCAATCCATCTTTGAAATGCCGGGGCACAACGTGAATATGTAGATGCGGCACGCTCTGACTGACATGGTTGTTTATTGCGACAAACGTTCCATCGGCTTTCAGACCAGCCTCCATAGCTCTTGCCAGCAGCTGCGCGTTCTGGAAAAATGGCCCGACAAGTGGCGCGGGCAGGTCAAGCAGCGTCTCGAAATGCTGCCTGGGAACCAGTAGCATATGCCCCGGAAATACAGGTCTGGCGTCTAAAAAGGCCAGCGAAATTTCGTCCTCGAAGACAATGTACGCCGGCAATTCTCCGCGAATAATCTTACAAAATACGCAATCCTGGCCTGGATCATCAGACATTGATACCCTATCGCTCCCTTTTCTTTAATGCTTATTTATATATTACGAACATTTATGGAGATGGTTCTGCATCCGTTGGGGGATGCAGGGCGACCGCAAGGGTCGCCCTGGAGAAGCCATTACTGTCCCGTCTCCAATTGCAATATCTCACTGAAATTGGGAGAACCCCAGCCGGTTGCATAGTCCCAGCCACGAGTAGCGGGATAGAACAGATTGTTGCCGCTTGTGATATCTGTATAGGGATGCAAGTTGCCGGAATGGTTGGCAAGTGAGTAGAAGGTGGGTACGCCTCCTAGCAGAGTCTTGCCCTGCTGCTGCAATCCCTGGTCGACGAGTAATGCTCCGGCTGCCCAGATGGGTGCAGCTGCGCTTGTACCACCGACGCGAAACAGGAGTCCCATATAAAAGATGTCGATATTGGGATAAGCTGCTGCCGCGACGTCGGGCACCTGGCGCAGGCCATTGGGAGCGAAAACAGGCTGGGCATTGAAGGTGAAGACGAGAGAACTGGCACCATTATAGTGATTGGTCGTTCCTGGACCAAGCTGCCAGGAAGGACGCTTAAAATCGCTATTCTGGCTTACGCCACCACCGCTGCCCCATTCGTTCTGGCAGAGAGGCGCACCGTCGTTATCGCTCCATACATCCTCGCCGGTACGTACATCGCTATTGTTTACCTGGAGATGCGTGCCACCAACCGCAATAGCGTAGGGGGCGCTGGCAGGGAACGAGACCATCGCAACATGGGAAACCCGGTATGAGAACGCGCCGCAGTCACCGCTACTGATAAAGACCGAGATGCCCTCCGCCGCCAGGTTGCGCAGGCTTCTATTGACCGCATCCTGCTCGCTGGAACTGAAGGTATCCTCTCCGGCACCATAGCTCACGCTCAGCACCTGTACCCTGTGATCGGTAGCGACGCGGTTGAACACATCGACCAGCGCCTGTGCAAACGAGGTATTGCTCAAACTGGCCTGATAATCGAGGATCTGTGCCTGCGGTGCAAGACCCGCGATTAGCTCAAGGTCCAGCGCCGCCTCGCCCTGACCAGGACCGGGGGCTATATGGCCATCCACGTCGATATTCTGGATATTGGGTGCTTTTATGCCAACACACGCGGCATAATCGGCGATATCTTTAGGATCGTATGGCTCGTCGAATTCGGCAACCCCGATAGTCATACCCTGACCCTGGAAACCCTGTTTGTAAAGCTGATTGATTTGATAGGCGGCCGCCAGCTTATCGCGTGTCAGCGTCGAATTTGCTCCATATTTGCTACAGCTGGCTCCTGATGCGGAAGTGCTGGCCACAGAGCTGAATGGCGGTTTGAAAGCAGGTAAAGCGAAGTTATCGAGTCCAACCACGGACTGAACAAGCGAGGCAATCTGGCCGCTGAGCGTTGGCACACCCTGCTGCATAAAGAACTGGTGGCCCAGTATATTGAACGAGCTGAGTTGAATATTCAAGCTGCGTTCGATGCTGGCAACGGTCGCCTGCACCTTGACACCGGAACGCAAGGCATCGGTCGAGATGATGGTGTAGCCATGTTGTACCAGCCAATCTTGCACAACTTTTAACTGGCTATCAGAAAGGGCATAGCGTTGCACAATCTGGTCGGGCGTAAGAAACTGGTGATAAGTAGGTGAGCCAGGAGTATATATTTGCGCGAGATCATGTTCATAAGCAGTATCATTATAGTCGAGATTGAACGTGAGCGATTTGATTTCATTTTGCGGCAACGGCTGGCCTGCCGGAAGCTTATCGATGGTCGGTGGTTGATTGGCAACAGTGCGCGGATGAGACTGAGTGGGAGTAGGCGTGATGGCCTTCGTGGTAGTCGCAATGCTGGGCGAACTACCCGGTGAGGAACAGGCACTGACAAGCATCGCAATCAGTGCCACCCCAAGCACCAGTTGCCAGAAGAGCAGGCCATTTTTTCTACAAACTTGTTTCACACGATACCTCCAGGGCATAGGAATGCAGGTTTATTCTCATACAAATGTAGTATGCGACTGGATGTGATAGACCCAGCAATTGCAGTATACTTTGTTCCACAACGAAAGGCAATGGAAAGGATTATAGGCATTGAGTGAATTGCGTAACAAATTGAAAAAAATTTGGCCTCACACCGCTCTCACAAGGGCTTTATAGGCAATATTGACAATGTGAAATCCGCCAAAAGGGTAGACTTTCGTCATTTCCTGTGGTATAATCAATCCATTCAGACACAGATATCCAGGGTGTTACATAAACTGACGAGGTTAGTAGTCTAATGGGATCAGTCTTAGAGTCAGCAAAGGTGATATCGCTGAAGAAGTCAGTAATGGCTTCAGACAGGAGTAGATAGACATACTAGGGTTAGTTTGCCCTGGTTTTTTTTTACCAATTTATCATACGTAAATCGCATAGTTGCCGGGCTCATCCATTATTCTTCATTACTCTGGCATCCAATTGTGAGACTGGCTGGAGACCCAAACAGGCAAGACATGAGCCACCACTCGCGGGGCTTGTCAACCACAAGCGGCAGTGGATGATTATCTGACGAAAGGAGGAGAGAAGAGTCACAAGGAGCTATCGGCGCGAACTAACGCTACGTAGGCAGAATAATGAATCATGTAGTGGCTACGTACCAGACATGCGTATAGATATGAAATGTGGTCGCGGAGTGGTTGCTAGACTTTAAGGAGAGTACCGACAATGAATTCAAGTATGATCAGTAAGATCGCGAAAGCCAAGCGTTACGCGGAAGAGCCTGAACGAATACAGTTTACTCGCTTCGAGGCGGAGTTCCGGGGCGAGAACGACGTGCATACTACAACCTATGATAACGGTGAGTGGCATTGTACTTGCCGTTTCTTCCAGGATTGGGGCGACTGCAGCCACACGATGGCCATGCAGCGAGTTTTGGGCGTCACTATACCGGCTGCACACCGCCATGGCATCCCGACCGGTATAGGTACCGGCGCTCTTATGCACTAGTAAACAAACGAACGTCACAGACCCAGGATCGCAGATTCTTGGCTTTGCGGACGGACGGTCATGCCTCCATAAAAGCCACCCGAGCAAATAGAAAAGAGAAGCGCTGATCACCAAAACATTTTCATAGCGCTTCTCTTTTATTATTCCTACTTGCCTGGCTCATCCACTCTGGGGGAAGAGGAATTAGCCACCGATAGCAGGCACAAAGTGCAGGATGATTATCGCGGAGAACATGATAGCAGCCAGAATGGCGATAATTATCAGATCCTTACGGACGTAGGCATAGTTCTCGGCACTGATCAACGATACAGTACGCTGCGTCTTTTGCGTCGTCTGACGACGCGCCGCAATACGCGCCGAAGCGCTTGGCCTGCTGGCCGGCACAGTTTCCTCTACAACCTCGCCCGGTTCATCCTCTTGCGCGGCCTTGAGAGCCGGGGCCTTCTCGACCTTTGGAGAAGATGGCTTGCTGCTTTTTGGCGAAGTTGTTGTCTCCTTCTTCTTTGGTGATACGGGAGCCGGGGCTTTTTCACGCTCACTATCTGATTCAGGCGCTTCCACCGTGGAAGTCGCTACTCCAACACTGCCCGGCTCAGCATCATCTTCATGCTCAATCTCTTCTTCTACTGATACCGGACGTACCAGTTCAATGCTCTTCTGCGTCTTCGGCTTGCGACGCTGCTGCACACTGCTTCGGGTATGTGCTGTCTTCTTAGGCATTCGTATCATACTCCCCGCCCGGCGCACCAATAAATATGTTCGGCATTTCGGGCTTACTTCTTAGTATCTGCTGCACCTGTTACAGTTTTTAACGCACGTAAGATACAGATAATCTCGCTTCAATCCATCATAAACGTTTGCCCGGTCGAAAGTTCTACCTCTACCTGACCGGTGCAGTTTTCCTGACGGCTACTATGATACCATAGGTCATCGTTTCTGGCAATCTATGCAAGAAGAGATTCTTCGCTGCACTCAGCATGACATGCCCCGGGGCATTGCGACCCCGGGGCATGTCATGCTGAGTGCAGCGAAGAATCTCAATCTCTCCATCCTTATCTACCGTTGGTCCTTTCTCTATACTGGACGTAGACGTTGCTGTTCTTAAGAAAGAGGGACCTATGTTCAAGGCATTCTTGCGCTACTGGTTCATTGCCATACCTTTGCTCATCATTGTCATAGCCGGGCTAATCGCCGGTGATACAATCTGGGCATCTCATTTGAATAATAACAACCCCGCTCCTATCCAACCGAGGGCCCATCCAGCTACCTCTATCATTACACTTCCGCGAGGTCAGGAGCTATTCATGCCATTCCTGCTCGTTGTCCAACTCCATGCCACCGTGACCTGGAACAACACTGATACTGTGGCACATACAGTTACTACCACAGCCCAGCAAAGCCAGTTTCTCAACCGGCAGGCATTCTCGTTTGATCTGCCACCAGGAGGGCAAGAACACTTCACCTTCAATCAGGCCGGGTTATATCACTACTACGATCCTACCAGAAGTACCTGGAACCCCAGATTGGCCCGGGTTGCCGCAAACAAAGATGTTCCCCACTTCCCGCTCGCCATGGATGGTATTATCTGGGTTGAGGGCACTATTCCCAACCTGCCTTCTGTCGCCCTCAACTTTATTCCAAAAGGGCATGATGACTTCGCCAGTGAATTTCTAGCCATCAACCGGCCCGGCGGCATCACCTGGCATAATCTCGATGAAGACCCACATTTCGTGGGATTGGTAGCTGGTTGGTCCAGCCCGCTGAATCCCACCGACATCGGCCTGTTTCGCATTGCCGGAACAGACGATGTTCCTGGTGGTGCATCAATCACCGTTCTCTTTAATACACCGGGGCTTTACTATTACTACTGCCGTAACCACGATCAAGTCGATCCTTTCACTCATAGGGCAAAGGCACTACCCATGGCATCGGAGTATCCTATCCCTATGGAAGGTTTTGTCCTGGTTGTAGGATGATAGATTCACCTTTTACCACAGTCAGTGATAAGTATGCGGCTTTTGTTCCAATTGTTCTCCTTCTATCTGAACTTTTCTATCGCACATCTCAAGAAAATAGCGGGCAAGTCGAAATTACTGGTAGATGATTATTTACTCACTCCGGGACGGTCAGATGCTCGGCAGTTTGTTTGATGGTCAAACAGAGAGATAGCGCAAGCATGTTATCTTCCCTTACGCGAAGGTATATGGAGAAGAGCAATGATGAATAACTCTACCTGTCATCCTGCCGAGTGGCAAACGCACCTGCCCGGTCCGGCCAGCATCTCGCGCAAAAACCGGCATCCCTTGCTTGCCCTATCAATTGGCAAACGCCTGACGTTGGGTATGCTCATCCCAATCATAGCGGTTTTACTCGCGCTGGGCAGCATTGGTGTACAAACCAATCAACTGCTCTCAAACGTTTCGATATTTAACCAGCACCTCTTGCATGCCTCGACGTCCCTCAACGAATCTGTCGCGACATTGCAGCAGACTCATACAAATATCCTGGGATATCTCAATGACGTGGGCAAACCTCAGGTGATCGTGGAGACCTTGCGTGAAGACCGGACAACAACGCTCTATTACATAGCACACTACGATACCACCCTCAGCACCTACCTGCAACAGGATGTCCTGTACCGGTATCCTGATCTTGCCGGGCTTGTGCGAAAGGCGGGCTATAGTGCTCAGCTTGCCGAACAACGCATACGATCCAATGAAGCCATGCAAACCTGGCAAGCGTATAAAAGCTCGCTCGAGCAAATCATAGCGGCGATCTCTGATAACAATCTGAGCAAGGCATCCAACATCGAGAGCAGGGTGACGGAGCCAACATATGCGGGCGCAATGACTTCCCTGCTCATCCTGATTCAATTCACAGAGAATCTGGTTCCCGCGGTCCATGCTGCTACAATAGTCGAGGAGGAGCAGCTCTTGCTGGTAATGAGCCTCTCCGCGCTCAGCTTGCTGCTCGGAATCGCCATAGTGGCCTGGCTTGTCTCCAGAACTGTGGTGCGTCGCCTGCACCGCCTCCGGGCCGTCGTGCAGGAGATCGAGCAGGGAGAATTTTCCGCGCGTATTACTGTGGATGGACGTGACGAGATCGCTCTGATCTTCCACGCCGTGAATACCATGCTGGATACAATTGTCGGCCTGCTGGAGAAGACCAGGCAGCAGCGAGACGAACTGGCGAAAGGCGAGGAACTCAAACAGCTGCATGAGGAATTGCGGCAAGAACATGAGGCGCTCAATACTGCTAATATGCGGTTAGCGGCCCTGGCAACTACCGATCCACTGACTGAGCTACCCAATCACCGCGCGCTGCAAGGCCTGCTGGAGCAGGAGTGCGAGCGAGCCAGGCGTTATGGGCATCCGCTATCTGTATTGTTTTTTGACGGCGACCGCTTCAAACAGGTGAACGATACGTATGGACACGCTGTGGGGGATACCGTGCTGCGCGAGCTGGGAGCGCGCGCGCGGACGGTATTGCGGGCCGGGGATACTGTGGGGCGTTTTGGCGGCGAAGAATTTCTGGTTCTCCTACCCGAAACCAATGAACAGGAGGCAAAGGTCGTTGCCGAACGCTTGCGAAGCGCGGTAGCAGCTCATCCATTCGCTTCCCATGAGGTCAAGGGCGGAATCGCGGCTACGGTAAGTATAGGGCTGGCAACCTATCCCACCGATGGTCAAACCGCCAGCGAACTTCGCGAACAGGCGGATCAGGCCATGTACTGGGCCAAGCGCCTGGGACGCAATCAAGTACGTACCGCAGTTGAGGCCGCACGAGCCAATTGCAATGCTGCGCTTAAGGCCGCTACAGCCAGGGAACTGGAGCGCTCGGAACTGGTCGCGCCTGATGGACGCGACCTCATGCAGCAAATGCGCGCGGAACAATTGGGCCTGATCTATTCATTGATGGGAGTACTCGACTGGCGCCAGCCTGGCATGAGCGAACATGCCCACGAAGTCAGTGACCTGGTAGCGGGGATGGCTCGCATCCTGCAACTTGATCAGGAACGCACCCTACGAGCAGCAACGGCCGCTTTTCTACATGACATCGGCAAGATCGCTCTACCTGATCGACTACTGCAACAGCCGCGAGAACACTTCTCGGCTCAAGAATGGCGCCTGCTACATCAGCATGCTGAGCTTGGAGCCACGATTGTGGAGGCCAGTCCCTGGCTCAGTGACCTGGCACCGGCAATCCGGCATCACCATGAACGCTGGGATGGCTCGGGCGATCCCGACAAGTTAGCCGGTGAGGCGATTCCACTGGAAGCCCGGATGATTACGCTAGCAGAAGCGTATCATGCCATGATTACCCAACAGCCTTATCAGGCTGCCCGGTCACCTGAAGACGCGCTGGCGGAACTGGAGCGCCAATCTGGCACACAGTTTGATCCCGCGCTCATTCCCATATTTCGAGAAGTGCTAAAGAACCGGCAAGCGCAAGTAAGTCCCATGCAACAGTCGAAACATTCCGACTTATTTCTTCCCGTCTAGTGCATTTGCCTTATTTGACAAGCTCGTGACTCTGTGTTACCCTTTGTATGGCAAACAAGGGCACACCAGCCGGGTACATACAGATAAGCATGTAGCGAGACATTTGGAGACTAGCCCCCATGGCTAGTCCTTTTTTCTATCAGCACCGATTCCAGGGAGCAGCATCATGGCAAGAATAGTCGTCGCAATGAGCGGCGGCGTGGATAGTTCAGTAGCCGCCGCACTACTTAAGGAGCAGGGACACGAGGTCATCGGCATTATGCTTCGCCTCTGGTCCGAGCCGGGCGTCATAGAGGACGATGGCGTCGAACGAGTCGTGCAAAATAAATGCTGTTCGCTCGAGGCCGTCGATGATGCAAGACGCGTGGCGCGTAAGCTCGACATACCCTTTTACCTGGTCAATGTAGAGCAGGAGTTCAAGGATAATGTGGTAGATTACTTCTACCAGGAATATGTTGCCGGGCGTACACCCAATCCTTGCCTGACGTGCAACCGCCATATTCGCTTCACGCTCCTGCTGAATCGCGCATTGGCGCTGGATGCCGACTACCTGGCGACAGGACACTACGTGCGCGTCGACGATCATCCCGTTACCGGCAAGCGCCGCCTGCGTCGCGCGATAGACCGTGACAAGGATCAGTCCTATGTCCTGCATGTTCTCAACCAGCAGCAGCTTGCGCATGCCTGCTTTCCACTAGGGCCATATACGAAGCCGCAGGTGCGCGCTATGGCGGCAGAACGCGGCCTCTCAGTAGCAACCAAGGCCGAGAGCCAGGAAATCTGCTTCGTTGCTCAGAACGATTACCGTGGCTTCATTGATCGCTACTCGGCAACCCTGCCTGAGGAACGCGAACCGGTAGGAATGCCCACCGGTACAATGGCGCGTGCCAACAGCGTTATTACCATTCCCAGACCCGGCCCGATCTACGACCTGAGTGGAAAAACGCTGGGACGCCACCGCGGGCTGGCTTACTATACCATTGGACAGCGCAAGGGACTCGGAATTACCTCATCGGAACCTTTGCACGTTATAAAGATTGACGCCGATCAGAACGCGCTGGTGGTCGGACCGGCAGAAGCCCTGCTGAAGGATAGCTGTACCGTTGGTAAGATGCACTATATCAGCGGTGAAACGCCAACCGGGCCATTTCAGGCATTCGTGCGCATACGCTACAAGGCGCCCGAACAAGAAGCGCTGGTCACGCCCCTGGAGGGAAATCGTGCCCTGGTAACTTTTACACGCCCACAGCGTGCCATCACTCCTGGACAGGCAGCCGTTTTCTATGGCGGCGAGGATGGTGATGAGGTGTTGTGCGGAGGATTGATTGAATGACGGATCAGGCTCATATTCGAAATTTTTGTATTATCGCTCATATAGATCATGGCAAATCAACGCTTGCCGACCGCCTGCTGGAATTTACGGGAACCGTTTCCAAGCGCGAACTGACAGAGCAGATACTCGACCAGATGGACCTGGAACGAGAGAAAGGCATTACGATCAAAGCACAGGCCGTGCGCATGCTCTATAACGCGCTTAACGGGGAACAGTACGAGCTGAACTTGATCGACACTCCCGGGCATGTCGATTTCACCTATGAAGTTTCGCGCAGCCTGGCAGCTTGCGAGGGAGCGCTGCTGGTTGTCGACGCGACGCAGGGGATCGAGGCGCAGACGCTCGCGAATATGTATCTTGCGCTCGAAGCCGATCTGAATATCATTCCCATAATCAACAAGATCGACTTGCCCAGCGCCGAACCCGAACGAGTGATGCAAGAGATCGAGGATGTGATTGGCATACCTAAAGACGAATGTATTCTCGCCTCAGCGAAAGAGGGTACCGGCACGCAGGATATCCTGGAGGCCGTTATCCATCGCATTCCCCCTCCCAGAGGCAATGTACACCGGCCACTGCGCGCACTCGTCTTCGATTCCCACTACGACTCGTACAAGGGCGTCATTGCCTACGTGCGTATCGTCGATGGGGAGCTGCAGGAAGGGCAACGCATCGTCATGATGGCAACCGGCAGCAGCACAGAAATACTGGAAGCAGGTTACTTCCAGCCGCGTTTGATTTCAGCACATGCTCTGACAACAGGCGAAGTGGGCTACATTGCGACGGGCTTCAAGAATGTGAAGGATTGCCGCGTCGGCGATACGGTAACGGTGCCCCCGGCACTGGGCCAGGTCGAGGCGCTGCCAGGTTACAAACCGGCCAAGCCAATGGTCTACGCGGGCATCTATCCAGTTGAGGGCAACGAATACCCTTTATTGCGTGATGCGCTGGATCGCCTCAAATTGAACGACGCCTCGCTCTTCTACGAGCCGGAAACCTCCACTGCGCTGGGCTTCGGCTTCCGCTGCGGCTTCCTGGGGCTTCTCCACATGGAAATCATCCAGGAACGCATCGAGCGGGAATACAACCTGGATATCCTGGCGACCGCCCCAAGCGTAGAGTACTACGTCACCAAAAGAAACGGCGAGGTCTTGAAAATAGACAATCCGTCCACGATGCCCGATCCAGGAGAAATTGAGAAAATCGAAGAACCATGGATGGATATTTCCATCTTTACACCTGCCCGCTATATCGGCACCATCATGGACCTGGTCACAACCAGGCGCGGCACCTTCAGTGAGATGAAATACATCGATACGGAGCGTGTTCTGCTGACCTATGGCATCCCACTTGCCGAACTGATCACCGATTTCTACGATCAGCTCAAATCGCGCACGCAGGGCTACGCCTCACTGGATTACACCCTTGGCCGCTATCAGGAAGCCGACCTGGTGAAACTGGATATCCTGGTCAATTCGGTACCTGTGGACGCGCTCTCATTGATTATCCATCGCGATAAGGCTTACGCGCAGGGACGCCTGCTTGTGGAGAAACTGCGCCGGTTGATTCCCCGCCAGCTCTTCGAGGTGCCAATCCAGGCAGCTATCGGCTCGCATATCATAGCACGCGAAACGGTTAAAGCGATGCGCAAGGATGTGCTGGCGAAGTGTTATGGCGGCGACGTGACGCGCAAGCGCAAGCTGCTGGAGAAGCAGAAAGAGGGTAAAAAACGCCTCAAAATGGTAGGGAATGTGGAAATTCCGCAGGAGGCATTTATGGCGATTTTGTCATTGGAAGAATAGGTTCAGCGTTCTCCTGCAAGAGCTGAAGTGGTAGAAATGCAACACGGATTTCTACCACTTCATTTTATTCATCAGTATTATGGTTGCTGTGGAGGCTTTTGCTGTGGATACTGCGGGTTAGTCTGTGGCGGTTGCGGCGGCTGCGTTGGTTGCCACTGCTGTGGGTTGGGCTGTTGCTGCTGCGTCGGTTGCCACTGCTGCGGATTATATCCCTGATATGGCGGTGGTGGTGGCTGTTGCTGCTGCGTCGGTTGCCATTGCTGCGGGTCATAGGCTGGATATTGTAGCGGCGGCTGTTGCCCGGGCTGTCCTTGCTGCCACTGTTGTGGGTAAGCGACATAGTCGGGAGCGGGAGGCACATCCTGCTGGTAAGGTGGATATTGCGTCGACGGTGTCCACGTATGAGCAGATGATGGCAGCCCTATCTTCTCTTTAAATGCAATTCCCCCGCCCACGGCTACAGCCAGCATTGATAGGAGAAAGAACCAGAAACCGGTGCTATAGTTAATATTAAGGCTTGAGTTGGAGCCGGAATTTAACGCATTTAATGTCTGACCATTAATGGTAAAATCACCGCCATTGAGCGCCACAATGAGCTGCGCAAGAAGGCCCAACGCGCCTATTCCTATCAACGAATAAATTCCGATGCGCACCTGCGTTTCAAGCGGAGTTCCAGAAAGACCAAACGGATTAGACCGAAAAATCAGCACAGCAGGAATGATGATCGCGGCCAGCGCCAGGATGAGTTCAACCCATATCAGTCCTCCATCGCTGAACGCACTCAAAGCGAACGATACTCCTCCTGAACCTGGGTAAACAAGGGTAATATAGGGCATGAGGAGAAAAGCAGTTAAAGCTTCAATACCGCCAATAATAGCAATGAGATAGCCACGATTCTCCGGCAATGTCAGTTTTTCCATGTCGAACCAGCCTCTCTAAGAACAGTTTGTCGTCTTTGCTTGCTTCAGAAGCAAAGAGAGGGCCAACTCCGCGAATTTCCCAAATGATGTGATTTTTATCTTACTGGAAATTCCGAGCATCGTCAAGTATTTTTCAAGCGATCAAGGGAAAAATGTAACATTGCACAAGGATATGTAATGAGCGGAGGAAACAACGCCGGAACATAGTGAAAGAGGCATAGAGGAAGCGAAGAGATAGGACCAGTAATGCAGAAAGGATCAGGCAATCATGCTACCTGATCCTTCTGTGTTTCTTTTTCTGCACAACTCCCGTGTTCACGTTCAACCGAGTTCTATTACAGAAAGAGGGGCCTGGAAGTAAATAGCCCCTGTCATTCCTCTGCGTACCACCACCAACCTGCGACGAAAGCCATCGTAAAGACTTGACAGGATCCCCAATTGGGACGATATCAATGTGATATCTGTTCAAGTATGCCAGGTTAAGGCCGGTGGCTCAGAGGCCCGGTATGCCCGCCTTCACGGGCTCTACTAGTCGATCTGAAAGACCATCCCTAAGAGGCGTATTGGTTTCTTCATTGGCATAGTAGTTCTCCTTTCGGAATTACCAATGTAAGGCCGTTCGCCTTATGCCAGGGTCTTTGTGTTCCCTGGATATCCCTTTCGGAATATAAAGAGTATACCATGATGTTTCACAAAAGTCAAGGCGAACAGAAGTTCTACATTATTGCGATACTTATTGCCCTTCGTCGGCTACTTCTTGTAGAGTTTGTCTCAAGTTTCTGACCACCTCATGTGGATTGACCGGTTCCTTCATCGCCTCAGCCTGCGGGTCGTGGCGGTTCTCGACGATAGGCATGTCGCTACGCAGTTCCTCAACCAGGTCAATAAGTTTAGTCACCTTCCGCTCAATAAGCAGATTGACCTGCATATTTAAATGCATATGCAGATCATCGAGCTTGCCATGACGATTCTGGGTAATCAGAATCACCGTGGTCATGAGCAACGCGCTCAAACTTACAATACCCTGGAGCCAGTAGAATGGAGGAACATCAAAACTAGCAACTCCAAAACGAGGAAGCAACAGGTTTACACCTATCCATAGAGCAACAAAGAGTACGATGAGATAGAAAAATCGAGGACGCCCGAGATTGTTCGTAACTGTTTCTATGAAGCGTTGATGATGACTGACTTGCTTTTCGGCACACATATGCAGGTCAACAATAGATTCGATATTTTCGCCAACGATATCAACCAGTTCAGTGGCTTTCTGAGCGTCCTTTATCCGATTGGAATGAGGATTTGACTGCTGTTTTGTTTCGTTAATCATTGCATTTTTACCATCTTTTTCCAGGCGCCTGCTAGCCCATATTTTTTAAATACACGGATGGGATGTAGAGAGGGCTTCAGCGAACGAAGTCTATATGCGAGGCTACTTTTCCGCCAAACAATAAATAAAGGCACAGTCATTACTTACTGTACCTCATGAAAATTCACAATCAAGATCGGCCCTGTCATTCTTCGCTGCGCTCAGCCTCTCGTATGCCCCAAGAGGATTCTTCGCTGCACTCAGAATGACATGCCGTGAGCCACTTAGTACAATGAGCCTCTCGTATGCCCCAGGGAGATTCTTCGCTGCGCTCAGCATGACCTGATGTGAGCCACTTAGTACGATTGGGCCTCTCGTATGCCGAACAGGGAGATTCTTCGCTGCGCTCAGCATGACAGGTCACTCAGAATGACAGGAGCGGCCCTGATTTGTAATATTCAGCCGAATCAGGTAACGAACCTGCTCTTATGCGCCTCTTTCGGGCGGCATCACCGGATTCTCGGGCTTTCCAATCCCCTCCGGTGGCATCACCGGGTTTTCCGGCTTTCCTACTCCTTCCGGCGGCATTACCGGATTCACCGGTTTCTCTATCCCCTCGGGCGGCATCACCGGATTCTCGGGCTTTCCCATTCCCTCGGGTGGCATTACTGGATTCACCGGTTTCCCTATCTCCTCCGGTGGCATTACCGGATTGGCAACTTTCCCCTCACCATCAATGGAAGCAGGAACAGCATCCGATGTGACAATGACAATAGTTTCTTCTTCAAATTCTTCCATGGAATGACCTCCTTCCAGGCACAATCCTGGCAAGCACCTCTGAGTGCTTGTTTTCTCAATCTTATAAGCTCAACATCATTGTCAAGCTCTTTCTTATTAATATCGTAACACGATAGAAATGAAAAGTCAATAAATACTGTACTGATGAGATTATCACAAACTGTAGAGTTTATCAAAAAAGAGTTCTGAACATAAAAGTGGTCTGGTGAATATTCACCAGACCATTGTGGTCAAGCACTACAAGGCCAGCTCTGCTGCTAGTAATCCTTATCTATGTCTCTCTCGGGTGGTAGAGGCACATTCGGATCCGAGTTATTCGTCTCGGGTGGCATCACACGGCCTGTACCTGTTGAGCCTGTATCCGGTGGCATTACCGGATTGCGATTAATCCCACCCTGAGGCCCCGTATAGCTTCCACTACCGGGGATATCGGGAGTCGTATTCACCGGCTCGTTAATGATATCCTGGTCCATGATAGGGCGGTCAGTAGTCGCTCCGGTTGTTGATCCCGTATAGGCAATATCGCTGTTATACGGTTGGCCCGTATTATAGGTATCACCCGTTGTTGGAATGGGATTAGCAGGCGGAACATCTTTGATAGGCGCGCCTACTTCGCCAGTTGCTGGAGTAGTCTGGCCCAGCCCGCTTATATTGGCAGGAGGAACAGAACTCATGGGCGCTCCTGTTTCGCCGGTTGAAGGCGGGGTTTTCATAGGCCCTGAACTATAGGTCTGACCGGTGGTCTGGCCGGGATTGACCGGCGCTCCTGCATTATAAGTACCACCGGGTGTCGTAGGCGTGCTACTTCCAATATCTGGTTCCCTGCCCATCGTGGCATCCTGGCGGCTGGTAGTTGTGCCTTTAGCCGCGGCGCTACCGCCGTGGAAGAGATAATTGGAAGACTCGGGGTCCAGAGCGCCCGGAGGTGCCTGGTCTACCATACGAGCAAAGTTATCGAGATCGTGCTGCAAGTGGCTCTGGAAAGTGCGACCGCCACCTAACTTTTCGCCAATGTTACCCAGCACGCCAGCTGGCGGACTGTAATCGATATAGACATCGACACGTGTCTGATTGGTGCCCGTGGGCTGGAATGTCACTTTCCCTGCATTTTCCATACCATTGTAGGAACGCCATGCAATCTGCTGATCCTCGACCCAGTTTTCATTCACGGCATCCCACTGATGTTCTCCAACAACATCGGCCACCCAATGGCTACGCTGATCATCGTAGTAGGTGACCTCCTTGACAAAGCTCATGAACTTGGGGAAATCGTTAAAGTGTGTGAAAAGGCTATACACCTGGTGGACCGGTGCATTCACCGTTACCGAGGCATGATGCTCAACCATGTTTCCTGTACCTGCCATACTTTTCCTTCCTTTCTGTACCTAACATCGTTGTTCTTTCTAAGGAGAGGAGACCCACCTTCACTATTCAACTGCTAGCGTCAGTTCTCCAACGTCCGCAGCGTTGTTTTCCCAGCACGTCCTATGCAGGATATAATTAGTATAACACAGTATAGCAAAACTAACAACCAGTTAAGCACTTCTATATCGTCCTCTAACTAAATTTTAACCTTTTTAAAGGAGAGATTATATATTGTTAAGGTAGAACAGCTCCTATCAGGCATACACCCGACACACAATACGGTACACACCCTATTCCTAAGAGCTTGCTTAAACTCCTATAGTATTCAATAGAATAGTGAAGTGAGAGAGATTTTCGAACTTGTGGTAGGCTACAAGAAGCCTTTTCCCGGTACTCTGACAATCATATCTGAGAGGAAGTAAGAGCATGTATAGTAAGCGATTTCGGATTCTGATGATATTACTCGCTTCATTGGCACTCGGCAGTATCTTATTTGCCGCTTGTTCGCGACCAGGCACCTCTGGTGGAAGCGCGAGCAGTAGCAGTACTCCGGCAAGTAGTGGTAGTGGAGGCAGTTCTGGCTCAAGTAGCTGCCCAAACGGAACTGTCCATTTGACCGTAGATAACTTCGCGCAGAATTGCGTGAATGTCAGCAAGGGTTCCAAGCTCACACTGGTCGACGATGGGTCATACCTGCATATACTTTCAAACGGCACGTGGGTCAACGGTAATCCACAACCGGCAAAAGAGTCGGGAGCGCCCACCATCAGCAACGTGCAGATTAACGGCGGTTCAACACAGATTGGCCCATTCAACACAGCAGGGACATTTCATATCTATTGTTCTATTCACGTGAACATGAACCTGACCGTTAATGTCAAATAGGACTCTTGGTGCCTCGATTTGGCATTCCTGGGCGTCTACTATAATATAGATATGTGGATGCGCTTACGCCGGGCAACGTGAAATGATGGGTATACATACGCATATTTCATGCAACCATTAGCCATTTGTCA
Organism: Ktedonobacteraceae bacterium; assembly: GCA_035653615.1. Lineage (NCBI taxonomy): Bacteria > Bacillati > Chloroflexota > Ktedonobacteria > Ktedonobacterales > Ktedonobacteraceae > Ktedonobacteraceae bacterium. The sequence goes on from DASRBN010000013.1 coordinate 33,438, forward strand.
ACGTATGTTCTTTAGGAGCAAACACGTAGGGAAGCGCGATCATTTCCGATCAAGTCTTTTACAGCCTTAGAGTAAAGTCTCGTCATTACAGTGGTGGAACCTTTGAGCACAAAGGGGGCAGAATATGATGGCAACCGAAACCGAAGAGAGCAAACTTCATCGCGCACTTGAGCTTCTGGGAAGCTCGATCGACCCTGAAATCGCTCGCTCCTATTCCTCTTTGGAAGAGCGCATTCTCGCCCAGGCGCTAGAAAATGTGGAACTGGCAGAGCGCCGTCTACGTGAAATTCAGAAGCTCGTAGGCGATTTGAGCGAAGCGCTGGCCTGACCTGTTATAAGATTGCATGATGCAGCCTCTCTCTAATGAGCAAATTGCCACAGTTGCTGATACCTTTATCACACCTCACGAACAGGAAACGAACACAATTTTCCGGCGAGCAGCCTATAATGGGCCTGGAAACTGCATACAACTATCCGCTTACTGTTTCAGCTTGCGACAGAAGCAGTCCTTCCTCATAGATGCGCCGGATCACATCCTCGATCTCCGGTTCCTGAAAGGTCACATCGCGCAACCGGTATCTCGCCCCCAGCCAGGCCACCAGTTCATGCGCGGGTAGAGCATCTTTACCAAAGCTGAGCCAGATACGCGGGCCTTCGACTCGCAACCGGCGTACTCCAGCGGGTAGATCGCGAATTACAGGTTGTCCATCAGCATCGCGTGGCATAACTGCTATCTCAGCGGAATCCAGCACCGCGATCAAAGTGCGCTCACCACCAAAGCGCTCCCGTATGGCATTTACTGTCCCATCGTAGAGCTTGCGCCCATGGTCGATGATGACCATACGCGGGCAAAGCATCTCCACGTCGTCCATATCATGCGTGGTGAGCAGGACCGTCACGCCTTTTTCGGCATTGATAGACAGCAAAAATTCGCGGATGCGCGCCTTCGCCACCACATCCAGACCAATCGTGGGTTCATCCAGGTAGAGCAGTTCCGGGTCATGCAGCAGAGCAGCTGCCAGGTCTCCACGCATACGCTGCCCAAGTGATAACTGGCGCACGGGAGTATCAATAAACTCGTCGAGATCAAGCATCGAGCGCAAGCGGACAAGATTGGCCTGAAATTTCTCTTCAGGCACGCGATACAGGTGCCTCAGCAGGCGCAGCGAATCGATGAGTGGCAGATCCCACCATAGCTGCGTGCGCTGCCCAAAAACAACGCCGATGCGCGCCGCCAGTGCGCGGCGCTGGTGCATGGGCACCAGTCCCGCGACCCGTATATGGCCGCTCGTAGGCACAAGAATACCCGTCAGCATTTTAATCGTCGTAGATTTGCCCGCCCCGTTTGGCCCAACAAGGCTGACCATTTCTCCGCGCTCAACACGTAACGAAAGATCGCTCACGGCCTCCACAATACGCACCTCCGGGTCTACGACGCTGCGTATTCCCCCAAGCAGTCCTGGACGCCTGCGCGCTACGCGAAAGGTCTTTTGCAGGTTTTCCGCCTCAATCATTGTCTCCATGTGAAACATCTCCTTTCATTGCGGTTCAGACCATGTCATTCTGAGCGCAGTGAAGAATCTGGGTGAGACAGGGCACAGATTCTTGGCTGCGCTCAGAATGACATGGTCTGGGGTACTTCCCGACTTTCAGCAATAGCTGATTAGCTACCAGTACTTTGATAATGGTTCACACCAATGCGCCAGATAGCCCCTGACGCCAGCGCAAAAAACAGCGCCACCAGCGGAGCCGCGAAAGCGATGCCGCCCGGCAGCCCAAACGGCATATCGCGTCCCAGCAGGTAGCAGACGGGAATATAGGAACAAAAGGCCAGCGGAACGACGAACAGGAAGAAACGCTGCAAATTCTGATTGTAGATCGAGAATGGGTAGCTCAGCATCTCACGCCCGCCGTATGTCAGAATATTGGTCAACTCTGTTGTTTCAACCGTCCAGAAGCACATAGTTGCCCCCAGCAACAGGATAGCCGTGAAGACGACCGCGCCACTCACAATGCCGACCGGCAGCAGGACGAGCTTCAACGGAGTCCAGGTCATTCCGGGCAAGAGTTTGAGCGCGATGCCAAAAGCCATCAGTCCCTCCGTCAATCGACCGAAGCGGCGCAGGCGAAAATCGCTGCCTATCACCTGTACGAAAGCACTGATAGGCCGCAATAGCACGCGGTCGAACTCGCCACGCCGGATGGTTATATCAAAAGCATCGATGCCAGCGCCGAATAATTCGGCCAGCCCAAAGCTGATCGATGTGGTTGCATAAAGAAAGGCCACCTCACCGATGTGCCAACCCAGTATCGAGGGAAAAGGGCCAAAGAGCAGCATCACGGCCGCAAATTCAAGTCCGGTGATCAAAAAATACGTTATAATGTCTATAAGAAGGTTGGCTTTATAGCGCAGCTGCGCGCGAATCTGCATCGCGACCAGCCGCAGGTAGAGGCGCGCATCACCGAGCAGAGCATTGAACATGAGCATTTTCTCCTTTTTTTCCCATCGCTAGATAGGACATACTGCGAGAGAGCAACCAATCCGGCCAATAAAGCGATTTGCCAGACTAATTCATCCACCCTGCACCTCGACACGCCGCGCAGCTATGGCGGTGACTGCGCGTGCCACAATGACCAGCACGATGATCCAACCAACCTGGCGCAGAATCTCAAGCAGCAGCGAACCGCCGGTCAGCTTCCCCAGAAAGGCTTCCGCAGGCACATTCAAGAGACCATTGAAAGGAGACCAGATGGCAATAGTATGCAGCCAGGGCGGTAAGAACGGCAGCGGGATGTAACTGCCGGTAAAAAAGAGAGCGATGGTGCCAACCATAACCGCCGTCGCCCGCGCTTCGACGATCCAGAAGGCGACGATGTTATAGAGAAAACGGCAGGCGATCCCCAGTATGGCCCCGAGCGGCAGGCAAACCATATAGACCAGCCAGTTTCTCCAATCTCCGCTCAGGCCAAAGCCGAAGAGCAGCGCGCCGGCAGTGTAGGTAGGGATACCTCGATAGAGAAGATAATAGCAATCGCGTCCGATTTCCCGGCTGAACCAGTACCACCAGAAATCGCACGGCTTGCTCAGATCGGTGACGACCTCGCCCGAACGGATGGTAAGCATCAAGTCATACCAGCCGAAAGGTAGAACGATCATAATCATGGCCTGCACCACCCACACGTAGCTCAGCGTATCGCGTACATCAAAGCCGCCCACCTGGTGCCGGGCGTGGAACAGCGCGATCATGACGTAGCTGATGATAATGCCCCAGAAGACGTTCGTCAGCAGGCCCGCGATATTGGCCCAACGATAAATGAGCTGCCGCCGGAAAGCGGTGCGGGCGACCTCGAAATAGAAACGCAGCATCTCGGCTTCTCCTACCTTTTTGCAGCACAAAAACCCAGCAACCCATCCCGCGAGGGGGGTTCTGGTTCCTTTTCCGTGTTTTCGCGGACACGCAGTAATGCGGGATAGCCAATGTCTACCCCGTGTCTTGTTTATGCTTCATTCTGCCCAGGAACGCGGGCAAGCTACCTGCGTTGCCTTTTCGCAGAACTGCATCAAGAGTTATACCATACTTTGGGGAAGGCTGTCAAAAGCGGTGGGCTATTGCTCATGACGCTGTTCATGACGCTTTCATGACGTTTCCCCTTTATACCAGTACCAGGAAGGGTATTACCTTTCTGCATACTTGCGGAATCCCCCTGGATGCCATTGTAGCAGGCCACCTTCATCATCTAGACCCCTGCTATCCTTGATTGAGGCCGTAATCCTCATGTTGTGGGGGCGCAGGGCGTCAGTTTGTGGTCATCCCTGATGAAAGCGGGCGAAAAAGAAATGTGGTATAGTTGCACCGGCAATCCTATGATGTCTATAGAAGACTGGTCTTCCATCCCTCCAGCTGAGACGGAGCATCCCTATATCCTGATTGTTGACGATCACCAGCCCATGGTATCCCTGCTCATCTCACTACTAGAGACCGAGGGATATAACTGCCTGGGCATTACTGAGGGCCAGTCGGTCCTCCCATTCTTAGAGGAGATGGGCAAACGCGGAGAGTGGCACCTACCGGCACTCCTGCTGCTCGATTTGATGATGCCGGGCGTTTCCGGCTACGACATTGCGCACTGGCTTTCTCAGCACGAGCCTTATGATCGCATCCCTATTGTAGCGATTACCGCCGATGTTCGCGTTTACCGTACAACCGATGTTCCTGGGGTTCAGGACATTCTCTTAAAACCGTTCCAGATCGACGCTCTGCTTACACTGGTGGAGCGCTTCCTCGCGCCACTGGCGGGCGGCAGCTAGCAATCTTTCCCTCTGGCGTCCCTGGTACCTGGGTGATTGAAAAGTCCAGTAGGGACAGCGGCTCGTCCCTGTCCTACCGCCTTTGGTCCAAGGAGATCGTTTTCAGAGGAGAGAGCGCTTATCAGAGGCCCTTATGCAAACAAGAATGAGTAATCATCGCCCTCAAAAAGGTTCTCCCGAGCAATATTCCCAACGCCTGGTTACACGCCTCTTCTGGGTGCGATCTGCCTGGTGCGGATGCGTTGTCGGCCTGATCCTCGTTGTCGTGATGATACCTTTCGATAAGGTCTGGGATTTCCTTGCGTCAACATCTTTTTTCGACGCCGTTCCTTATGCTCTTATATCCGCGCTGGTTGGCCTTCTATGGGGTCTGCGTCCTGCCTTGTTCACCATGGCCATGGGCTTGATTGCTATCGCCATCTTTGTTGCGCCCGGCCTGGTGTCGCCGAATATGGGGCGCGATCTCGCCATCTTTGCGCCTTTCGTCGCCCTACAACTCGTCGCGATTATGACGGTGATGCGCTTTGAGTCGGCTCGACGACGTATTCATGCCGCTCAGCAAATGACACAAACATATGCGCGAGAACTAGAAGAAGCCAATCAGAGATTGCTCCAGGCCAACGAACAACTTGAGCGCGCCAATGCCTTGAAGGACTTTGTGATTCTGCGATCAGCACACGAACTCAGGACGCCGGCGGCCACGATCCTTGGTCGCGCGCAGCTGGCCTTACGACGCCTGAACAGGTCAGGAGAAACACCTGAGAACTGGGCCGCTTTGCGCCAGTATTTCGAACTCATTGAAGCACAGGCACAAACTCTGCGCGTCTTAATCGAAGAACTGTTTGATTTGAGCAGCGTCCGGGCGGGGCAGTACTCACTACGGCTGGCCTGGTGTGATCCTGGGCGCCTCTGCCGCGAGGTCATCCAGGATCAGCAAGCTGTTTCAGCCCGTTCGATTGAGCTAGAGCTACCTGCTGAACCTCTCCTACTTCAAGCTGATGAAAAACGACTCGCTCAGGTCGTGGTGAACCTGGTCAACAATGCCGTGAAATATTCACCAGAACAGAGCGCTATTCATGTGCGTGTACGTCCAGTGCATCCCTATGTGATCTTAGAGGTTCACAACGAGGGCAAAGCACTCACCCAGGAACAACGAGAGCATATTTTTGAACCGTTCTATCGCACGCCCGATGCTGAAAACACTGAAATCAAAGGGTGGGGCCTTGGTCTGGCCATCAGCCAGGAGATTGTCGAGCGACATGGAGGGCAGATCTGGGTGGAATCAACAGAAGGCAAAGGTGTTACCTTCTTTGTCAAACTCCCAATGAGTCAGCAAGAAAAGTGAGGGAGAAGCCAGCCTGACTACTTCGTCCTGTAGGGACAGCGCCTGGTGCCTGTCCTGGTCGGGGAACGAGGACAGACACCAGGCGCTGTCCCTACAGGATTACCCTATTCGATTGAAAAAAAGGTGATGCGAACTAAGAGAGAGCCGCTCGCGCCCTGCGCACCTCATAGCCCGCTGAAACGAACAGCGCTATTGCCACAACGAGAAAAGTCGCCACGACAAACCACTCGAGCGAGCCGTTCGCGTTATCAGGATCGACCTTGAAGACGATCTCGATCCAGTTTCTCCACACCAGCGTGATCACAAACAAAATACTTGCAACACTTGCCAGCACCGTCTCAAGCCAGAAACGCCATCTTAATGCACTCCACATTTCTTCAATCTCACTTCCTAGAAAAGAGCTAAGCGGAATTCAACCTTTTCGGCCAACCCTGAGCTGGCCTTGTTTAAAGTGTATCACCTGGACGGGATGCTCGTACAGTACGCGAAGATCATCCAACTTTCGCCGCAATCATCAGGCCCACCGACCAGTTGAGTTTTGTTACCCGCAAGTCCGCTCTTTTCTCAAGCGTCGAAATTAAGTGGTACACTCTGGTCAGATGTGCTTCCTCCCAGGAAGAGGACATCAGCAGATCATCAACGACGTACAGACCTCCTGGGGCAAGCAGTTGCAGGGTTTCATCCAGGTGCTGGTATTTTCCAGGCTGCATATCTGCGAAGATGAAATCGAAGGTTTTCTCTTGCTCGCGCATGGAGTCGATAAACCCGACCCCATCCATTGTGACAAATGTCAGGCGCGAGTCATGCCCTAAGAAACGCCGGGCAATTGCTGTATGAGTCTCATTTCTATCGACGGTGATTAATCTAGAGTGAGCATCCATGCCATCGAGCAGCCAGGCCGCGGAAAGGCCCGTCCCGGTACCCAGTTCTAAAAAGTTGCCGGATGGTTTCGCCGTGGCAAGCGTTCTGAGGAGCGAGCCGGTCTGATGATCAGAGCCCATTGTAAAGCCGATACTCTGAGTGGCCTCCTCAATATCTTTCAGTATGGATGGCGGATTCAGGTTAACGGTGTCGAGCATCGAGCCTCCTTATTGAACAGCAATAGGCTGCCAATCAACCAGCGCGTCAAAGTATTTCAGGGCGGTGGGGTCGTTGTCCGCGGCCCAACCATCGGGATGCACCAGGACATGCCGGTGCAGGTAGAGCAGAGCAATGAGCCACTTACGCTTTCCCGTCCCCTCAGCGCCACGTACCAGTTCATCCTCGGCCTGTTCGAGCAGCAGGGTGATAATCGTCAATTGTGCCATGCGCTCGACCAGCCCGCGCATAGGCACCTGGGCGCTTTCCGAATCCAGGTGTGACAGTTCCTCCAGGCGCTGTGCCAGGTGATTGACCAGTTCCTGAACCTGCTGTGCCACAGGCAGAACCACCGAATGTTTGAGTGATTGCAGGCGCTGGTGCAGCATGCCAAAGAGTGCCGAGGCCGCTCCCTCCCTATCGATGGCCCGTAAGACATCCAGCACGATGACATTACTCGAACCCTCCCACACGACGTTGACGATGGCATCGCGCAACAGGCGCGGATTGACCCAATCTTCAACGTAGCCATTGCCGCCGCGCATCTCCAGGGCCTCAAGCGTCACATATTCGCCGCGTTTGGGAATGTAGTATTTACAGAGCGGCGTCAAGATGCGCAGCAGGCGGCGGTCTTCCCCGGCGCCATGACGATCAACGCGCTCAAGTACAGCCGTTGTTTCGAATGCCAGGGCCGCGCAGCCCTCGACTTCCACCAGCAGGTCTACCAACTGACGCTTCATGAGTGGATGCGCGGCCAGGGGGCGTCCAAAAGCGATACGCCCTCGTGTATGGACGAGCGCCTCAAGCAGGCTGCGGCGCATAGCCGCTAACGAGCCGATTGCGGCCCAGATGCGCGTTAGATTGATCATTTCGGTCATCTGCACGAAGCCGCGCTCTAAGGCGCCTACCTGGTAGGCCAGCGCTCCATGCAGCGTGACCTCACCCGTCGCCAGCGAGCGCGTGCCCAGCTTGTCCTTCAGGCGATTGATACTGTAGGCATTGCGCGCGCCATCGTCCAATAAACGGGGGACGAGAAAGAGTCCGAGGCCGCGTGTTCCTGGCGGCGCCCCTTCAGGGCGGGCCAGCGTGAGGATGAGGTCAGCAGAAACATTGGAACAGAACCATTTATCACCCCAGAGTTCCCATTCCGGCCCGATTCCCTCGCCTGTTCCATTTTCGCTACTGCGGTGCGGCCTGGCTACAGTAGCGGTCTGACCAACATCGGAGCCACCCTGCCTCTCAGTAAGAAACATTGCTCCCTGCTTCAATTCGGACATCGTAGTTGCGGTCAGGCCGGGTACAAAGCGCTGCTTGAGAGGTTCGCTGCCATAGCGTTCCAGTACGCGGGCCAGCGCGTCGGTCATGGATACGGGGCAGAAGACACCTGACTCTGCCTGCATTCCTAGATAGGCGAGCGCAAACTTGACCGGTTGTGGTACGTATCCTGGCCATCCAAACAGACCCTTGCGATGGGTGCAGGCAGCAATAGCAAAATCACAATAGGCGATACGTTCCAGTTCGTGGTAGGCGGGATGAAAGACGACCTCATCAATACGCCGGCCCTTTTTATCATACTGCTCCAGCACCGGACCCTGGCGATTAGCCACCTCTGCCAGTTCGTCCATTTTCTGCGACGCAACTGCTCCCATTGCGGTCAGGATGCTCCGCGCCCTGTCGTTGTCTTCTGTCGAAAGATAGCGGCTTAAAAGAAATGGCAGGTCATGGTCGGCAGTATAAAAATTGATTCCTCCGGTATCCGGCATTATAGAAGACAGGTCTAACATGACTTGTATCCTTTCCTGTCGAGTTTCCCGTATCTGCTTATGGGAGACTATGCTTTGAGGCAGCGTTCAGCTTACGCGAATAAATGTATCGCAACGTATTGTAGCATATTTTGTTGAAGGCTATGGTAAGCAGCCGGTCTGGCGTATAAATGGCCACCCGGCGAAAGACAGAGCAGGCATGCACGTTGTATTGATCATCAATCCAGCATCAGGTGTTTCAATGATCACATCTCGGGAAATGACGCCGCAAGAGACCGAAGAGGCCATTATCGCAGGATTAGGCGCTTATGGCATTGAGCCGGAAGTGTTTCACACGACGCCGGAAGATACGGGCCAGGGTCTGTCTACGCGAGCCGCAAGCGCGGGAGCCGATCTCGTCATCGCTGCTGGCGGCGATGGCACAATCGACGCGGTTGCCAGGGGATTGATTGGAACGCAGGCGACACTCGGCATTATTCCGGCGGGGACAATGAATAACCTGGCGCGCAGCTTGAATATCCCTCAGACCATCGAGGCGGCTTGTGCTGTGATTGTTAATGGTGAGACACACGCGATAGATATTGGCAAGATCAACGACCGGTTCTTTCTCGAAGTGGCCGGTGTGGGTCTGGAAGCAATGCTTTTTCCTCTAGCTGAGGAGATCAAGCAGCCAGGATTGCTTTCAACACTGCACGGTGCTATCGGCGGCTTGATTACCCTGCTCACGTACCATCCGGCTAAGATCAGCCTCTCTTTCGACGAGCATCGCCGCCGGTCTTATCAAGCGTTACAGGTGACAATTTGCAATGCGCCATTTTATGGTGCTCACCTGCAGGTAGCGCCACATGCCTTGATGGATGATGGATTGCTTGACGTAGTCGTATATAAAAATTTCAGCAAGCGCGAATATATTCGACACGCGCTCTCCATCAGCCAGGGAAAACGAGCCTATACACCCAGAATCACGTACCGGCGCGTGAAGTCCCTGCGTATAACTAGTGAATACCCGATGGAGATTCAGGCCGATGGAGAGCTTCACGGCCATACACCGGCGGTCGTGACTGTTTTGCCAGCAGCTTTGCGCATCAGAGTGCCAGGAGTGAAGGCGCCTGGGCTGCATAGAGTCGAACAACCAGGTGAGAAAGCCATTGTAAAGCGAACCAGGAAAAAATAGGTAGAGCAATAGAAAGGCGAGGTTTAATCGATGCCAGGAAACACAGAGAATTCGAAGCAACCTTCGGTACAGGGACAACCTCCCTCGCTGCCGCTGCCACCGGTTACCAGTATCGTCGGGCAAAATGTGGTACCAGTAGTATCTGAGGCACAACGCCTTGCCGCGCAGAGTTCTGTATCCGGTCGTCGTGCCGTTTCGCGCGGCACCATCTTCCTGGCATTTTACCTGTGGATACTTTCGGGCGCGATCCTCTTCTCCTTCATCGCGCGCTATACGCAACTTTTCCCCGGTGATACTTTTATTGCACACAGGTTGCAGAGGCAGCGAAACCGCTGGTTCTACAACTTCATGCTGGGAATTTCTGAGATCGGCTTCCCTAAAATGTTCACGCCCATCACCATCGGTGTTGCTGCTATTTTCTGGGCGTTGCGCTTCCGCCTGGAGTCTATTTTCGTCCTGCTGACCAGCACATCCGGTATTCTGAACGCGATAGTGAAGCGCCTTATCAAGCGCCCGCGCCCAACGAATGAACTGGTGACGGTCGTGCGCGTGATCAATGAGCCAAGCTTTCCAAGCGGCCATGTCATGCACTACACGAACTTCTTCGGGTTAATGATCTATCTGCTGGCAACCAACTGGCGTTCGGGGAAACTACGCAACGCTCTCATTGCGATCTGCACCGCATTAATAGCGCTGATTGGGCCATCACGAGTATATCTGGGCGCGCACTGGCCGAGTGACGTGATGGCCGGCTACATCTATGGCGGCCTGTGGTTCGCCGGGTTGATGACTATCTACCTGCGCATCAAGGCCTGGATTCATCCATCTCAGGGTAAGACGCCAGAGGTGATGAAGCCCTTGCAGCAACCCGGCGACGAAGAGTAAAGATTTCCTAACTCAGACGCCGTATATCCGCGGCAGCATACCCTGCCACCGCGGCCACTTGCGACCCGCCGCTACTAAATGCCCTTGAGGCAATGCTAAGCTCTATCTGGTGTATCGTTTGCGAGTTACAGACGCTGCCGGGCCGCTGTTGCGTCACAATACATATAGCGGCAGTCAGATAATTGGCCGAGCCAATGATGTGCTGGGCAACTGGCGAACCTGCATCCGACAGATCGTTGGCGATATCCTGCCACTGAAGTCCGGCAAGGTCCTGCGCGGAATAGCCCTGGGGCAAACCTATCTGCACATATCTGTTCGCAATGTCGATGAACGGGATGCTTCCCGCGCTAGACGCATCAATGTAGGGCGGAGCATCATAGGTATTTATGAGATTCTGCTCTTCGCTCGTGGGTGTTTGCAGTGTAGGATAACTGCCGCTACTGTCCGCTACATTCCCTTGCAGTTCTACCGGCACAAAATCGATATACGAGCTGGTGTAGGTGGAATGGTAGAAAGTAAACGTCGGGGTGCTGGGATAGACATCCGTACTCGACGAGGTAGTCTCATCCAGGTGGCTAAAGGTGCCGAAACGACTGAGAGCGACCACCATGGCCCAGCGTTCCGCCGCGCAATATGGACAATATTCCGCGCCCATATAAAGAATTTCCGGCTTAGCGGTCGGCCCGGTCAGAGTTGGCGGAGAATTTTTAGTCGCCTGTAAGGGGTCTTTCACTCCTCCCGTACCCACCGTATTCGATACATTTGGATCAACCTGGGTAACTGCTTTTAAAACGCTCGAACTAACAGGTGTGGGTGTAGCCGTAGCGATGGATGATGGTTGGTGCGAGATGACGACAAAAGCCACGACAATAATTGCGATCAGCACCAGCACTCCACCGATCAGAAACCAGGATGAGCGGTTTGACTGCTGCTGAACCCTTCTCCTGCTACGCGTCTGGGCCGAATTTTTTTGATTGACGTTCTCATGCTGCTGGCGTTGCTGCCTCTGCTGCTCGCGGCGTTGTGAGGCCGAGGACGCTTTTTGCTTGGGTTTTGCCATGATTCTATCTTCCTGTTCTGCAAACTCAATTTTGCGAGTCCTATTTTATCATAGCACGTCTACACCGGGCACCTTTTTCTACGGCTATTTTTCGAGATGCGAAATCTCGCTTGACAAGGTAGCCGCAATCGGGTACAATCCAGATGTCGGTATAAAGCTTATCATACCGTATGGTTCACAAGCCTCGTTCGTCTAGTGGCCAAGGACGCCGCCCTTTCAAGGCGGAGATCACGGGTTCGACTCCCGTACGAGGTACTATTTTCAGGAGAAGCCTGGCACGCCCTCTTATTTTTGGATGTGCCAGGCTTCTCCACGTTTAAGGTCATCATGCATTCGGAAGAATGTTCTCACCAAAGAGAGGCAGCATATGATTAGCGTAGAAGAAGCTCTCAAACGTATACTTGCCGAAATTAAGCCGCTCCCAACGACTACGGTACCACTTCCCGCATCCCTCGGTCTCGTACTGGCTCAGGACGTGATAGCGCAAGAAGATATGCCTCCTTTCGCCAATTCCGCGATGGATGGCTTTGCATTGCTCAGCCAGGATAGCCGGCAGCAGGGTGGTCAACCTCCACGTTTGCGAGTCACCGGCGGAGTAGCTGCCGGTTACGTAGCGGATCACCCGGTCGAACCCGGAACGGCCATGCGCATCATGACCGGCGCGCCAGTACCGCCAGGAGCCGATAGCGTGATACAGGTGGAGCTGACCCGCTCCGGTGGCCCTGATAGTGAATGGGTAGAAATCTTGCAAGAGGTGGCGCCGGGAAACAATATCCGGCCCGCCGGAGAGGATATGCGGCGCGGTCAGAAAGTGCTGGAACGGGGCATTGAGATTGGCCCCTGGGAAATCGGCGTGCTTGCCACACTCGGCTGGGCGGCGGTGCCGGTAATCCGGCGACCTCGTGTTGCCATCCTGGGAACAGGCGATGAAGTCATCGACGTGGACGAGCCTTTGCAGCCGGGCAAAATTCGCAATAGCAACAGCTACCTGCTCGAAGCTGCCGTGCGCAAAGCAGGCGCTGAGGCGCATCGCCTCGGGGTAGCGCGCGATACCGTGGAGAGCCTGCGCGAGAAGTTTTCCGAGGCCATAACCAACGATCTCATCATCACGTCTGGGGGTGTATCCGTAGGAGATTTCGACCTGGTGAAGAACATTATGGCGGAACAGGGAGAGATCAACTTCTGGCGTATTAATATGCGTCCCGGCAAACCGGTCGCATTTGGCCATATTGGGCATATACCCTTATTAGGGCTACCTGGCAACCCGGTTTCGGCAGCTGTCACCTTTGAATTGTTTGGGCGACCGGTGATTCGCAAGATGCTCGGTCATACGCGCTTGCTCCATCCCCAGATCGAGGTGGTGGTTGAAGATGGTGTGGGAGAACGTGTGATGCGCCGCCACTATGTGCGCGCTCATGTCGAGAGGCGGAATGGTCATTTCGTAGCGCGTACAACCGGCAATCAGGGATCGAATATCACGACTTCGCTGCTGAATGCTAACGCGCTCGTCATCGTGCCGGAAGGCGGCGTCGAACTCCGTCCGGGAGAAACAGCGCAAGCTATCATGCTGGATTGGCCGGAAGAATAATCACTATCGTGCCAGGCGATAGCGCAATTTATCACGCGAGATGCCAAGCAGAGCTGCGGCCTGTACCTGGTTGCCATTGCAGCGCTCCAGCGCCTCGTGCACCAGCTTTTGCTCGATCTTGCCCAGGAAGGCCGGCAAATTCATACCTTCAGGTGGAAGATGAATAGCCTGCTCGACCTCTGAAAGAAGCTGAGTGCCGGAACTCTCGACCCTGCGAATCTGCTCGGGCAGGTCCTGCGGGCGAATTACATTGTCTGTGCATAAGATCTGGCCGCGCTGAATAACGCTGCGCAACTCGCGCACATTGCCAGGCCAGCGATAGCGCAACAGGAGTTCCAGCGCTTCCGGGCTAATTCGCAGTGGCTCCATACCTTCGAGAGAGTACAACCGCAAGAAGTGCGCGACAAGCGGTTCGATATCTTCCGGGCGTTCTCGTAAAGGGGGCAATTGCAGCGTAATCACCTGGAGCCGGTAGTACAGGTCTTCACGAAAAACGCGATGGGCTACGGCGGACAGCAGATCGACATTCGTTGCGGAAATGATGCGAACATTGACGTGAATCTCTCGCGTGCTGCCGACGTGCCGGAAACTGCGCGTTTCCAGAAAACGCAGGAGCTTGGCCTGCAAGTTGAGTGGCATCGAGCCTATCTCATCAAGAAAGAGTGTGCCACCATCGGCGCGCAGCAGGTGCCCTTCGCGAGAAACCTTCGCGTCAGTGAAAGCTCCCGCCTCGACGCCAAAGAGTTCTGTTTCGAGCAATGTATCGGGGATGGCAGCACAATTGATATCTACAAATTGATAGATAGCGCGGCGGCTCAAAGCATGGATAGCATGCGCAATAACGTCTTTGCCGGTGCCGCTTTCGCCTTGTAGCAGTACAGTGGTATCCGGGTAGGCCGCCACCTGCCGTACCTGCATGGCGATTTCATTCATAGCCTTACTTTTGCCAATGACCATACCCACGCGGGCAATTGGGTCCTCTTCCACCTGGCTCTCAACAGGCATATGATACGATGACACACTTCGACCTTTCACATTCCACCAGCATCAGGATAGGGGCGTACCCAGGTGGTCGCCCTTGCGACTTCAACTTCGCTCTTATGCTTCGACCGGAATCAACGCGCATTGCCCGCTTGTGCATAGACCCGTTGATTCAACGGCAACGGGCCACTTGCCTGTAATGGCTGAGAGGGCGAAGAAGCAACCACCCAACCATTGCCAATATGGAAAGTCGCACCATTACCGCCATTCCCCCATTGCGACCGCGTCTCGATGGGAGCGGCTGGTGGAAGTTGACCGGCGTTCTCTGTCGCCGGCAGAATTGCTGCTGCCCACGGCGACGGCAAAGCAGCCGCATAACCGGGCGCAACGTACCCATTACTCAGCCCGGCATTGATAAAGTCCCTTGAGACAGGAGAGAGTTCGTTCAATGGCCCTGATGTAGGCATAGCGAGCGTTACAAGCCCAAGGGCCAGCAATTCGGCAGCTATCTGACAAACCTGATCGCGTGTCATGCTGAATGTCATACAGATTGTTTGCAGGGACGTCTGGCCATCCGCGCGCGTGAAAATTCGCCATTGATCTGGAGTAAGTACGACCTGGGGATTGCGTTCTCGCTGGCCCGAAAGGTCGGTTGGCACGAGTACCATCTGAGCTTGCATGAATGCAGTATTGAAACGCCCTTGCGGAGTGGGGGCATTCACGCGTTGAGGCGGTGTAAGCGAGCCTTTAGACGGGGTCAATCCCTCGGTATTCCTATCGCGTTCCGAGACGGGAACATCCAGCCAGGAAGAAGCCGACGGCACCATCGAAGTGATATCCAATCCGCTAAAAAACTGCGATGCTTCAAAGATCGTGGGAGCCGATGCAACATGCGTTGAAGTTGGAGCTACACCAACCGCCTGTCCTGATGTAGAAATAGTCCCGGCACCCGCAGGCTGCGCAACGGGGGCGGGCAAAGATGCAGGTAGAAGCGAACTAACCGGAAGCGAGATCAAGAGACGTTCAGGAGCGGGCTGCACTTCGTCCTCAAAATAAATTTCGCCCGTCGACCATGTAAGAAGTATACGTATTACCTTAGCCGCCTCGTTTGCCGCCCAGGTACGGAGAATTTCGTGATTTACATGTCCAAGATCAATTAAGGTTAGCGCTATACGAGTTTCACTCGGGTGGGACAGTTCGATGGCACTCATCACCTCCTGGAACGCTTCCTGCGAAATAATGTTGTCTTGTAGCAGGCGTTCCCCCAGGGTCACATTTGCCTGAACGGGGCCAATGCACATCAACTGCCCGCGCCGGAAATAGAGTTCAACCTTTTGTTGTCCCTGTTGAACTTTCAGGAGTCCTGTCTTACCATAAGACTCAACTCTCCTCAAAACTTCCGGCAGGTTTACCTTTTCTAACGAACCTATAGGAGGCACAATAAATCACCGTCCGTCTAAAAAACTACTTTTGCGCTGTTGTGTTGCCTGCTCTTCCCTTATCCCTTGCAGGTCGCTCAGCACAAAAAGTGACTACGAAACGCTGCGTTGTGTCGTTACTTAATTCATCCAATCACAGGCGCGACGATAACCGGGGGCGCGCCCAGATGGGATGAAAGGAGTACGACCATCCCTTCAGGTGTTAAATTATTCGCGAGTTGACGGCAGTGTCAACATCACATTGCATATGGAGCCACTTCCCCTCAAGCTCCTTGAAGATGCACCGGATGTTTGGTTTTCTCCGACAGCGAGGCCTCATTGCCTCGGGCGGAGGGAGAGGGATTCGAACCCCCGGGGCGGTTAACCCAGCTGTTTTCAAGACAGCCGCAATAGTCCACTCTGCCATCCCTCCGACGACAGTGTAACATAGAACCGCACAATTTGAAAAGGGGTAGGCAAAAATACCCGATCAATTACGTTCATTTTACCCATATATGTGTTGTAGCCCTGCTTTTCAAGCCTTCCTATTCTCCCCGGATATGGATAAATCTCACACCGGTCAACGTAGGACTTTTGGACTTCTCACAAGTAGCTTCAACCCTTACAAATATTTGCATATCGAGTGAGGATAATGTACACTATCAGAGAGTTAGCCATCATGAAAGGTGCCAGCAACCCAGGCAGTAGCTTATGATTACCGTTGTCAAACAGAATCCGCGAGGCGAAGCAAAAATTCAGTATTCGGGCGAAGTTATCGAGCATCTCCATGATGGGGTGGTGATTCAAGCATACTGGAAGCAGCCTGTGAAAGACCTGGGATATACTCAATTCGAACCAGGCGATAGCTTTGTTGAATACTATTATACTGATAGATGGTTTAATATTTTCGATATCGCCAGAGCCGGCGGCAGGCGAAAAGGGTGGTACTGCAATATCGCCGAACCCGCATCAATCTCTGGTGAATATATCAAACAAATCGATCTCTTGCTTGACGTCTGGGTTGATCCAGGCGGAAAGACACTAATCCTGGATGAAAATGAGTTCGAATCTGACACAACGCTCAGCGACGAGCAACGCAAGGGAGCACGTCAAGGATTGCAGCAGCTTTTAGAACTGATCTCAGCGCGAAAAGGGCCATTTTCAGCACTATCGTTACAATCATAAGGGCTACCGGAAACCCCTGGAAGGACAAATCTTGATGGAAAAATGGGACAGCAGGCTGTTCCGGCAAGAAGCTGAAGCCAATGCACACCAGCATCGCCGGAACGTTGTGGAGCTTGAGGTCTTGGAGTCTCGCAGGCAGATGCACCTGAAGGTAAACGAGCTTATCCAGCTTGCCACCAATTCAACGCTTAACACCGCCGAAATACGGCAACAGTTGCTCCTGGGAGCAGCGACGTTCGGAAATCATTTTGCCCCGCAGCTTGTGCGCTCGCTACAGCGCGACGACCCGCATGAGCGCCAATCCGTCGTCTGGCTACTGACGTTATTGAACGACGCCAGAACAGTAACACCACTGCGGCACATGTCCCATAATAGACGGCTACCGCGTCCTATACGTCTCTCGGCAGCATTAGCGCTGGCAGGTATGGGCGCGACAGAGGAATCAAAACAAGGCAGGCGCGAACGCTTGTATGCGATTAGCTGACGAATGAGATAGATATGATACGCATAGATATTCCTCAACGAGGCTCCTATGAGCTTCATCACGCAGTTTTTGACATCAACGGCACCCTCGCTGTCGATGGAGTGCCGCTTGTAGAGGTCGCGGATCGCCTGGAAACGTTAAGCGCGCACCTCTCGATCCATTTGCTGACGGCAGGCTCTCATGGCAATCTGCAAGAGATCGAAGATGTCCTTGGCTACCCGCTTCAGAAAATCAATACGGGCGAGGATAAGGTAGATTATGTGAAAAAGCTAGGCCCTGAGAGTGTTGTGGCTATAGGAAACGGCGCGAATGACGCGGGTATGCTCAAAATCGCCGCCATCGGCATAGCGGTGCTCGCGGGAGAAGGAGTAGCCAGCAGCGCGCTCCAGGCCGCCGATGTGCTGGTTAGCAGTCCCATCCATGCCATCGAACTATTGTTGCTCCCAAAACGTCTGATCGCGACCCTGCGCAACTAAGACAGCGTATGTAAGATGGAAGAACTCGAGGAAGCTCCAGCATCAACAGTCCAGATTCCGGTAAAACAATCAAAGCTGGGCTTGCTTTATGTGTGTATCGCCGTCGTCTTTTTCTCAACCAGCCCGATTTTTGTACGCTGGTCACAACCGTTCAGTTCCGTTGAAGTCGCTTTCTGGCGTTTAGCGATTGCCACGCTGCTGGTTGCGGTCATGGGTCTCATCACGCGACAGCGCCTGTTATTGAAAAGGCAGGAACTGCCGCGTTTTCTCTTCTATGGCCTTGTAACGGCCCTGCACTTTATTTTCTACATCGCTTCGCTCAGTTTTACCACAATTGCTCATTCACTTGCCCTCGCCTACACATCGCCGGTCTTCGCAACGCTCTTCTCAGCATTCATCCTGCGCGAACCGTTGCCGCGCCGGAAATATGTGGGAATCGGTGTGGCGATAGTGGGGATCGCTATTATGGCCGGTTTCCAGCCGCACTACACGGCCTGCTCGCTATCCGGCAGCGGCCAATGCATGATCCTTGGCGATGGAATGGCCTTGCTTTCGGGCTTCTGCTTCGCCGTGTATTCGGTGGCCGGGCGAGGAGAGCGCGACCGCCACCCACTATTCCGCTACACGACCAACGTCTACGGACTGGCAGCCCTCTGGCTGCTACCCGTCACGCTCTATCTCGCCTTCCAGCATGCATATCCCTTGAGAGCGGTAGGAGCAGTAATAGCGCTGGGCGTTCTTCCACTCGGCTTCGGGCATACCCTCTACAATGCTGCCGTGCGCAACGTTCACGCGACCTATGCCAACCTGATCGCCACGCAAGAGGTAACCGGCGGCATCATACTCGGTATCTGGTTGCTTGGAGAAATACCCTCGATTACGACGATCATTGGGGTGGTGGTGACGCTGGTGGGGATTGCGGGTGTATTGGTGTGATAGCAGGATCAACAATCCACCCCTCCATCACATCACAATCCGCTGGTATCCCATACTCTCCATCTCTTTGTAGAAAAGCCCACCCGGCCTGCACCGCGCACAACACTGCATCCAATCTATCACCCGTCGCATCCCTTATAAGCATTTCGGCCATCGCGCCAGGTAGCCCAATTCGCAAGCCATAACTTTTCAGTATCTTATCCGAATGTAAACCATCAACAATTTCTTTGCGCGCCATCTCCCTGTCCGGTGTCTGCTTCTCGCGTTCATCGCTCTTATAACTGCGCTTCCCGATCAACCTGCGCGCAACCAGGGCCGGGTAGCCTTCAAAGACTATCCGGTTGTCATGAGTGGGGCGACAAGGCAAAATACTTACTTCTGATCTCAGCAGGCGTGTGGCACCTTCAAAAAACATTTTGCCCACGGGCACGCGGTACATCATCATGGGACTGCGAGCGTTCGCCAGGATATCGGCGACCCTCAAATGCTGCTTATCGCCCGCCGGCCTACCCTCCTGGTAACGCGTCAAGATTGCTTCAAACTGCTTTTTGTCCATCAACGCAATGATTTGCATGTAATCTGCCCAATTTTGCGGCCATCCGAGGTTTTTAATCAGTTTGCGCGGTTGTCCAAAGGGGAAGTCGAGCGCCGCCAGCCAGGGACCATCCGAACGAAGAAAGTTTTCAAAGTCTTCAAAGCTGGTGAGGCTCTGGAAATCCTGTACTTGTAGAAGGCCGTCTTGAAGATCGCAGGCAGCGCAGGTGATAGGTTTCCTGCGCGAGGGAACACTGGTGAAATCAAGCCCGTAGATTCTCATCAATTGCAGCAGCTTTACAATTGTGCCATCACGCCCTTACTGATGGCACGCAGCGTGGCAAATACTCCCGTTCCGGCGGATGCGACGGCTTCAAAGCTGGGAACACGCCGCCGGTTCAGGTAGCGTTCGAGAACAGGGACAGGCAAAGCAGAGGGCATATCGCGTTTATTCCACTGCATGACAAAAGGGAATTGACTCAGGTCTTTGCCAAGCCGCCGCAAATTCATCTCCAGCTCGCGAATGCTCTGTACGTTTTCCTCGAACTTCTCGGCCTGCGAATCCACAACGAAGACGATGCCATCCGCCCCATTCAGAACGGCCAGGCGCGTGCGTTCGTAAAGAATCTGGCCTGGAACAGTATACAGGTGAAAACGCGTGCGGAATCCATGCACGGTTCCCAGGTCGAGCGGCAGAAAGTCGAAGAAGAGCGTTCGTTCCGTCTCAGTAGCAATGGAAAGCATTTCGCCACGAGCATTGGGATTAATGCTTCTATATACATACTGCAAGTTCGTCGTCTTTCCGCAATAGCCAATACCGTAGTAGACGATCTTGCAGTGGATCTCATGAGACGCGATATTGATGAGCGCCATATACCTGATACCCCTAATCCCGGAAGAGCAGATCAATGGTGTCTTCGACCGAAGAGCGGAATTGAATATTGAGAACAGAGGACTTCTGGCGCACGGTATCCGCCCGCACACGCTCCAGGACATGCACAAGTTCGTCCGATGTCTTTTTAGAGAGTATTTTGACCAGTCCAATATGGGTGAGTTTGTCAAAGACGATGACGAGCAGCCATTGTTCTTCAACCATCGTCGTATAAATATTCTCGTGGACACCCTGCTGGAAAATGGTGCGAAAGTCTTTTTCGCCCAGCAGCTCGGCGATATGCCGGGAAGAGGAGAATGCTCCGGCCAGTAACGCTCCTAATGATGTTGCGTTCCGTTTGGTGCTTGTCCCCTGATTGGCAATCACCTGGCCACTCTTGTCAAGAAGCATGACAGAGGTTGCGCTGGTGTCATTCATAAGTTTGTTTAATGTGGTTGAGATAATAGCAAGTTCGCGATCCGAGATGATAAGATTGGTTAATTGTTCCATGTACGCGTCCTCTATGTACACGCCCGTCTACAAGTTCATCATACCAGGAATAGACTATGCGATATCAAGAGCTTCAAGAATTTCATTCCGGCTGGCCTTGACCATATGCCGCACGCGACCGATGCTGGCAGCATTATCGAAAAGTGTTACCATTAAAGCAAAATCTCCCAGAGGCTCCGCGCTCACTAATCCATGTTCGTACTCCATAAGGGTGCCAATAACACCGCCGCGAGCAATCTCCTGGCCCAGGGCTTCCGCGGTATTCAGGCCGGTGGTCATAATGGCACCGACTGCCTCCATATCCTCTTTGCCATCACGGGTCAGGCCTTCGATCAATAAACCATCACGTCCCACCAGGACAGCGAGCCGCACACCTGGTATTGAGAGAAAGCGGCTCAGAGTTTGTTTCAGATCAACCATATTTTCCTCCGCGAGCACCGGGTCAAGTATTGTAGAATCTCCATGGACTTCTTCATTCTAACCGATGCATATGGCAGGTGCAACAAGATGGGACATCTTGGCTAATGGCGCTTCGCCTACTAACGCGAAAGGACAGTTTTTGCAGAGCTTGCTATAACAGCCCTTCATGCTGACTAAGAAAGCGCTTACTCTCAGCTCTCTAATTTAGAGAACGTTGGGGAGCAGGAAGATATACGTGGCCTATGACCCGTTTTCGTGGAACTGGAGAACGTGTTAAATGACCTGACATGTGAAGTGCCAGACCCAGGTGAAAGCGGTCGCTTAAAATCTCTGATTTCAACAAGGGATTTTAAGCGACCATCCAATTACTTATGGATTGACCCATAGTTCGGAGCCTCTTTAGTCACCAGCACATCATGCGGATGACTCTCGCGCAAACCGGCGCTGGTAATGCGCACGAAGCGTGTCTTCTCCTGCATCTCCGCGATGGTGGCACAGCCGGCGTAACCCATCGATTGGCGCAGGCCACCTACCAGTTGATAGATCAGCGGCCCCAACATACCCTTGTATGGGACACGCCCCTCGATGCCCTCGGCAATCAGGCTCGACTCGCTGGCAATATCGGCCTGGAAGTAACGATCTTTGCTATAGCTGCGCTGCTTCATAGCCGCAATAGAACCCATGCCACGATAGTCTTTGAAACGCTCGCCATGCGAGATGATGAGTTCGCCCGGGCTTTCATCGACGCCGGCCAGCAAACTGCCCAGCATGACCGAGTCCGCGCCAGCTGCGATAGCCTTGGCAATGTCACCGGAATATTGAATGCCGCCATCGCCCACAATCGGAATGTCATATTGCCGCGCTACGCGAGCACACTCGTAGATCGCGGTAACCTGGGGCATGCCGACCCCGGCTATCACACGTGTCGTACATATAGAACCGGCGCCGATCCCAACCTTTACAGCGTCCGCACCCGCCTGGATCAAGGCCTCAGTCGCCTCTGCGCTGACTACGTTACCCGCCATCAATTGTACCTGCCTGCCGAATCGTTTTTTCACCTGCGCTACCGTCTCAATAACCATGTGAGAGTGCGCGTGTGAGGTATCCACCACCAATACATCGACGCCCTTTTCGACCAATGCCGCGCAGCGCTTCTCGGTATCCGGCCCAACTCCGACGGCAGCGCCGACCCGCAGGCGGCCATATTCGTCTTTGGCTGCGTTGGGATACAGAATCTTCTTCTGAATATCCTTCATCGTAATCAGGCCCTTGAGCATACCATGCTCATCCACAACTGGCAGCTTTTCAATTTTGTAGCGATGCAGGCTATCACGCGCCTGCTCTAAGGTCGTGCCAACAGGTACCGTAATCAGATGATCCCGCGTCATCAGTTCGGTGACGGGACGGTCAAGGCGAGTCTCAAAGCGAATATCGCGATTGGTGAGGATGCCGACGAGTTTGCCCTGCTCGGTAATCGGAATGCCTGAGATGTGATAGCGCCTCATTACGTCCAGCGCCTCACTGAGAAGAGCGCCTGGTTCCAGAGTGATGGGGTCGGTAATCATGCCTGACTCCGAACGCTTGACCTTATCAACTTCCTGCGCCTGATCTTCGATGGATAAATTGCGATGGATAATACCGATGCCGCCTTCGCGTGCTAAGGCGATAGCCAGGCGCGCCTCGGTAACAGTATCCATGGCCGCGCTGACGATGGGAATGTTGATAGTGATGGTGCGGGTCAGGCGCGTCTGAGTAGAGACATCGCGCGGAAGTACCGACGAAGCGGCAGGGATAATCAATACATCATCGAATGTTAAACCCTCCAGTGCGAACTTGTCACTGAAAGCTTGCTGATTCTGGTTCAGATTTTGCACAGGTGCCGGGGACACCATGTCAGCCTCCTTATAAAAACGCCCAGCACTCACGGTACAACGTGGGCCGGGCCCTACCATCACATAAGAATGAACTGGATGGCTGTCTCATAAACTGCTATGAATTACAAATACGCTCTACGAAGACGAAGCATAAGATAAACTGCACGCATACAAGAAGAGATATCATTGAAAACTGGCAGGACTGGGAAGTTTCTCCTCTCAATCCTACAGGATATTCCCATTTTCAGTAGTGTAACACTTGAGGATGAACCACGTCAAATCAACGAGGAAAATGAAGATGAGAACACATGAAAAGGGCCGGCAACCAACTCGTCAACCGGTTGCCGGCCCTTTTCATGCGCTACTAAGGAGAGCGAAACGGCATTGTTATCGCTCTCTTATAAGGTTCTACGTGAACGCATTCCCATAAAGAGGTTGTAGAGCAGTACAATCACTGCCGCGATCAGTAGCAGGTGTATCAGGAAGCTGGATACATGCAGGACAACGAATCCAATCAACCACAATACTACCAGAACGACAACAATTGCCCACAACAGACCAACCATTGTTCTTTCTCCTTTCCTCTCTCATCTATCATAATACTTTGATAATCACCAGGCCTCCCCCTTGCTCGTCTCAAAGAGAAGGCTGCTCTATTCGCTACAATAGTCACGTATGAAACCCAAAAGAAGTTTTAGGTTGCTCTCAATTCATCAGGTACTGAGTAAAAATACTGATTCTAGCAGAGACTTGTCATCCGAGAAGAACTGCTGTACTGTATATGGCAGGATGTTCCTATTTTTTATGTCATGTGAAGGAGTACATGTTCATGTCTGCTGACATGCAGATAACGGCTCAAATGGCTGAAGGCCCCACGCCAGGTAGGTCTATAGCGAACGATGAAGCCATTATCGTTGATAAATTCACGAAAACATACGGTTCTCATAAAGTTGTTGATCAGCTAGAATTCACTGTGCATAGGGGAGAAGTCTTCGCTTTACTGGGGCCGAACGGCGCAGGCAAAACAACTACCGTTGAAACGCTTGAGGGCTACCGCATTCCCGATGGAGGAAGCGTGCGCGTGCTGGGGCTTGATCCTATTCGCGATGCGAAAGCACTCAAGCCGCAGATCGGCGTTATGCTACAACAGGATGGTCTGTATACCGGCCTTACCGCACGTGAAGTCCTGCACCTTTTTGCAGGATACTACCGGCATCCGCAAAATATCGACGCGCTATTGGAACGAGTTGGACTGAGTGCCGCCGCGAAAACGCGCTGCCGGCGGCTTTCGGGTGGTCAGAAACGCCGCCTGGCTCTGGCCGTCGCACTGGTTGGCAATCCCTTGCTGGTCTTTCTAGACGAACCTACCTCTGGCATGGACCCGCAAGCACGGCTGGCGACCTGGGAAATCATCCGCGACCTGAAGCGCAGCGGAGCGACCGTCTTATTGACCACGCACCTGATGGATGAAGCCGAGCGCCTGGCCGACCGCGTTGCTATCATCGATCATGGTCGATTGATTGCCATGGATACGCCGGACGGACTGACAGGGGTTCAGAATGCCAATATTGTGCGCTTCGTTGCCCGCGCTGGACTCGATTGCGCGAAGCTGGCGGCGCTGCCATCGGCAAGCAAAGCAGAAGAAGTGCGCCCGGGCAGCTATGTAATCGAAACTGCGGCGGCTCCATCCCTTATAGCGGAACTGGCAGCCTGGCTGCGAGACGAGGGCATTACACTTTCCGAACTACGCGTAGGCCACGGTTCGCTCGAGGACCTGTTCCTGCGTCTCACGGGCGCGGAAGTGCGAGAATAGCGAGAACAGACAAATGACAACACATACTATAGAGCAAACGAAAGTTACATCTGAATCAAAGGCGGCATCATTTGGCCAGCAGGTCTGGGCACAGACACAGGTTGAGTTGCTCATGACGCTGCGACGCGGCGAAAGCGTCCTGATTACGCTGATCGTGCCGGTAATCTTGCTCATCTTCTTTACATCGCTGAATATTGTGCCGGCTACGAACGAAAAAGCGGTAGATTTCCTGCTGCCTGGCATGCTGGCTTTAGCGGTCATGGCAACGGGCATGGTCAGCCTTGGCATCGCTACCGCGTATGAACGCTATTATGGTGTGCTGAAACGCCTGGGCAGCTCGCCACTACCCCGCAGTGGGCTAATTATTGCCAAAGTCATCTCCGTGCTGGCACTGGAAGTGATCCAGATCATCGTGCTGGTAGGAGTCGCCATACTCTTCTACGGCTGGCGGCCAATTGGATCACCTCTTCTGGCGCTACTTGTAATGGCTATAGGAACAATCACTTTTTCGGCGTTAGGGCTTGCAATGGCCGGCGGACTGCGGGCTGAGGCAACATTGGCGGGAGCAAACGCGCTCTACTTACTTTTCTTGCTGCTCGGAGGCGGCATCTTACCGTTGAACCATTTGCCTGCTCCATTGGCTGCATTCGCTCAGATTCTTCCCGCTGCCGCGC
This sequence comes from Ktedonobacteraceae bacterium, assembly GCA_035653615.1. NCBI lineage: Bacteria > Bacillati > Chloroflexota > Ktedonobacteria > Ktedonobacterales > Ktedonobacteraceae > Ktedonobacteraceae bacterium. The sequence goes on from DASRBN010000013.1 coordinate 58,815, forward strand.
TTACTCAGGCGCTGCAGGCATCATTAACTAACGGCGCGGCTTTTCCGAGTTTCGCGTTAACCATCCTGGTAGCCTGGGCGATTGTCATTCTGCTGGTCGCAATAAAAACATTCCGCTGGGAATAATGGCCGGAACGGTTCACGACCTGTCAGGAACAGCAGACCAGCGCCACTCTTGTGAACAGGTATAGTCAAGCACCGCCGTTTGTCCGCCAGTATCGATGAAGCTGACGATGAACTGTGGCTGATTGGAACGCTGTAAATGACCGTTTTTGTCCGGCAGCATGACTGAGATGCCATCCTGAACGGATACATGGGAGATCGAATCGCTGTAGGTCGCGACCTGGCTCACGATAATGGTCACAGTAAAACTAAGCGTCTTATGCTGTAAATCCAGGTCCATCAGCAGGGGAATGATAGTATCGGTTGTATTGCGAAACGGGTCGTGGAATGAGACGTTCGTCTTATAGGGATAATCCGGCGGCGCGTGAGATAATGCAAAGGCCTCGATACACAGATCATATTTATGCCCGCTATTAGGCATACGTTCCAGGTGATTCACAGGCCCCTGTGACACATGTGATTGGAAAAACGAAGAGTTATTCAGGCGTAATCGAATGAGCAACAGGCTCGCCGCAACTACAATCATCACTAGAGCTAGCAAAACCCAGCGTTTCATTTGTGCGCCTCCCATACTCAAAGGTAGTCGACGGCTCTTCTTTAAGCAGAAGTAGCAAAAGTATGCCCTGCTCTTCTCATGCAACCTGGCTACGGGCCAGTCCAGCTAAAGGCCCGCGGAAGATGCAAGTCTATCCATTACTATCAAGGATTGCTCTAAAAGGACTGATAGTTATTTGGAATGGGAGGGTGTTGTGTAAGCCTGTTCCTCATCCTCAGTTGCGAATTCCATGACATCATCCGAATGCCGCATTTGCAATTGTACTATAGTCACGAGAAACATCAGGAGAATGAGGACATGCATTGCAGTACACCAGGCACAAATCGTGTGCAGGCGTACAATTTCTATATAAACCAGGTAGAGGACGGTCAGCATGCCAACCAGCGCCCAGGCAAACTGTGCCACAGGTATCCAGCGGTGCTCCATCCCTTGATAGAGGGCATATATCGCTAAAAAGGCGCTCAGTAGCGACCATGCCAGGCCAGGAACGGTAATAGGTATAGATGTACCGGGAATAACGGAAAAGGGGCTGGAAAGTACTTTCGCGCAATCGACCACGCCGTTGGCAGAGCAGACAAGGGGAACATTCTCATAATGGACGGTAGTCAGGTAAATGGATATACCGATTCCGATGATTGAACAGAGTAAGAGAAACAGCTGCGCCTTCGAGCGTTGTAATATCTTCATCGTAGCCTCTTGAGAATATCTCCAGCATTTTCTGTCATGAAATTTTTGTATTATTCATAGCATACTGTTGATCAACAGCAGTGTCAATAGTACTATCCTGATGATTCCTCATAAGTTCTCTGGACGAGGCCAGTTCACCTGGATGCAGGAGTGCGCGTGAGATTCTTCGTTGCACTCAGAATGACAGGCCCCGGACACAGCATACTGTGTCCGGGGCCTGTCATTCTGAGTGCAACGAAGAATCTGAGACTGTGTGAAAAGCACTCATAACAGTCAAAGTGAAAGTTGAGAGATGCCTCCACAGGCCGAACCCAAAACTTTTCACACAGTCTCTCTCAGCACGGTACTGATTTCTCAACCCGCTCAGGGATTGGAAACCAGGCACTGAAACTAGTCGTCGACAGGGGTAACTTTCTCCGAGAAATGGCAGGCGGCGAAGTGTTCGTGTCCCTCCTTTGCTTCGAAGGGAGGTTCAACTTCGCGGCAGATGGCCTGCGCCATGGGGCAGCGCGTATGAAAGCGACATCCCGATGGAATTCTGATTGGGCTTGGTAGGTCACCGCTCAGGATGATGCGCTGGCGGCGTTTTTCTATTTGCGGATCGGGTATAGGTATCGCCGAGAGGAGCGCCTTTGTATAGGGATGCTTGGGAGCGGCATAGAGTTCATCGCGATCCGCCAGTTCGACGATCTTGCCCAGGTACATCACGGCGATACGATCCGCGACATGACGCACAACGCTCAAATCATGTGAAACGAAGAGATAGGTCAAATTGAACTGCTGCTGCAGGCGCTGCAATAGGTTGAGCACCTGCGCGCGAACCGAGACATCGAGTGCGGATACCGGTTCATCGGCGATAACAAATTCCGGGTTGATCGAGAGCGCGCGAGCGACCGCGATACGCTGGCGCTGTCCTCCACTAAACTCATGCGGATAACGGTCAATATATTCGGGGCGCAAGCCCACGACCTTCAGCAATTCAATGGTGCGCTCGCGAATCTCGTCATTTGAACCGACGTGGTAGATATGCATGGGTTCCGCGATGAGCGACCCAATCGTAAAGCGCGGATTCAGTGAAGCGAACGGGTCCTGAAAAATCATCTGCACGCGTTGGCGAATCTGTCTCAGCGGCTCACCCTCCAATTTCGCCAGGTCCTTATTGTCAAAGAGTATCTCGCCCGAAGTTGGTTTATAGAGCCGCACGATAGTACGTCCGATGGTAGTCTTTCCCGAACCGCTCTCGCCCACCAGCCCCAATGTCTGCCCGCGTTCAATGGCAAAAGAGACACCATCAACCGCCCGGACATAGCCGACTACCCTCTGCAACACAATGCCCCTTGTCAGGGGGAAATGCATTTTGAGATCGCGTATATCGACCAGGGTTTTACTGCCTACAAGCGTATCTGCCATCTACTTTTCCTCCATTGTTTTTAAAGTTGTAGCGGCAGCAGCGCTAATAGCCGCCTGTTGAGCTTCGAATCGGGCCTTACGTCGTCTTTCCGCGTACGCTTGCTCCTTGGGATCGGTCACATCTACCCAGCAAGCCTTGATGTGAGCCGAACTGCCTGCTACCGGATCGAGTGGCGGCATGGTACGACAAATAGAGCGAGCAAAAGCGCAGCGAGGCATGAATGGGCAACCTGGAGGGGGTCTTAGCAGGTCGGGAGGAGCGCCTTCGATAGTCCTTAACTGAGCATGTCGTTCTTCATCCAGGCGTGGCACTGAAGAAAGCAGTCCCAGGGTATAAGGATGACGAGGATTGGCAAATAATTCATCTGTGGGGGCTGTCTCAACGACCTTACCAGCGTACATCACTACCACACGGTCGGTCATACCCGCGACAACGCCTAGATCATGTGTAATCAGGATCACTGCGGTTCCAAACTCTTTACAGACCCCGTTGATCAATTCAAGTATCTGCGCCTGCACCGTGACGTCCAGAGCAGTGGTAGGCTCATCGGCAATCAAAAGTTTTGGATTGCAAGCCAGAGCCATCGCAATCATAACACGCTGTCGCATTCCCCCACTGAACTGATGAGGATAAGAATTGACGCGTTCGGAAGCAGCGGGAATACCCACCTGCTCCAACAAAGAAACGGCACGCTTCAAACCCTCAGCTTTGCTCAATTTTAAGTGAATGCTCAGCCCTTCTGCGATCTGTTTCCCAACGGGCATTGTTGGATTCAGGCAGGTCATGGGATCTTGAAAGATCATGCCTATTTTGCCACCCCGTATTCTTCGCATCGCACTCTCTGGCAGGTCAAGCAGGTCCTGATCCTCAAATATCACGCTTCCCCCCGCGTATTCAGCCGGAGGTTGGGGAAGCAAGCGCATAATAGAGAGAGCTGTAACGCTTTTGCCACAACCACTCTCTCCAACCACGCCTACGCGCTCGCCCGGCTTGATCGAAAAACTGACTCCATCGACCGCTCGCACGCGGCCGGCCCTTACCTTGAAGTAAGTTTTCAGATCCTGTACTTCTAGCAGATACTCTCCCAAAGTCGTAACTCCTTTTCCTTCCATCTTGCTCGAATGCCGTAGGGAGAATCAAGAGGAGTATTCTTAGATCAACATTCCCACGGCATTCGGCTAATAAGATGAGCAGGTATCATCCACACCAATCTAACGTTCCGTCATGTAGGGATCGAGGGCATCGCGCAGACCATCGCCCACCAGGTTAAAGCTGAGTACCGTAATGAAGATCAGCAGCCCCGGTATAAAGATGAGCCAGGGGTCGGCATCAAAAAAGTCATTGCCTGTTCCGATCATGCTGCCCCAGCTGGCAGTTGGCGGTTGAATACCAAAGCCGAAGTAGCTCAAAACGGACTCCAAAATGATATTTGTACCCACCAGCAATGTTGCATTGACGATAATCGGCCCGGCCGCATTGGGCAAAATATGACGGAACATCAAGCGGAGATCTTTCGCCCCTATCGTGCGCGAGGCAAGGACAAATTCCCTCTCCTTTAGCGCGAGGTATTCTCCGCGCACCAGACGCGCGGCATATGTCCATCCAAGCATGGCAATCAAGATGATCACACTTCTTGGAGAGCCATCCGAGAAAGCCACAGAAAGCACAAACAGCAGCAAATATAGGGGAACTGCGAGGACAATATCCGTAAAGCGCATCAGGAGGTTGTCAATAATCCCTCCATAGTAGCCGGCAAAAGCGCCAATACCAACACCCAGGATAATGGCCATCAGCATCGAGATCAAACCTACCAGCAGCGATGTCTGCCCACCCACCATAGCACGAGCCATTTGATCACGTGCCACATCATCGGTTCCGAATGGGTGTTGCAGGCTAGGAGGCGCTAACGAGGTGCTGGGACCTGTTAGAGGAATATTCAAGGGGATAGCATTGGGATTATCGCGCCAGATATATGGACCAACGAAACAGAAGAGGACCATGCCTATCAAGGCACATGCTCCGATGACCGCCGCGCGGTTGCGTATAAAGCGATCGAAGATGATACGGGTCTGGCTCCGGCGCTTCTGGACCAACTCAGTCGTGAGTTCAAGAAATGGCTCGACATCTTCCTGTGTTTGGGAGGTACCCAGCTGTTCAGAGATATCCACGGTTGTCTCCTTTCATTGCAGAAGTAGTAGATGACCAGAGTCTACGAGTAACGAATGCGCGGATCCATCACTGCGTAGAGGATATCCGCTATCAAATTAAAACCAATAACAAACACAGCGCCAAGCATTAACATTGCCAGCAGTACTGGATAATCACGTATCTCCAGGGACTGGAAGAACAGTAAACCCATACCTGGCCATGCAAAAACGCCTTCAGTAATCGTGGCGCCTCCGGCCACCGAGCCAAAATCAAGGGCGACAACGGTAATCAGTGGAATAACGGCATTGCGGAGCGCGTGACCAATCAGTTGTTTTATCGGGCCAACACCTTTCGCACGAGCCGTGCGCATGTAGTCCTGCTTGACGACCTCAATCATGCTAGAGCGCATATAGCGGCTCCAACCGGCAATGAAGGTGATGGACAGGACCAACATCGGTAAGATGAGATGCTGCAGGTGATCAATAAATGCGTCGAAAGGATCCAGGGTGTATCCAAGCGTTTGCATCCCTGAGGTAGGGAGCCAGTGTAACAAGACCCCGAAGATATACTGGGCGAAGAGGCCAAAAAGAAAGATCGGGGTGCAAATGCCAATGTAGGAAATGATCGTGAGGGAATAATCGGTAAGTGTGCCCTGGCGTACAGCTGAGATGGTTCCCAGGGTGATTGCCAGAATGAGCGCCAGAGTAAGCCCGGTGACAAATAGCTCCAGCGTCGCGGGGAAGCGCTCTTGCAGAACTTGTATGACGGGCTGGTTTGTACCGAAGGAGAACCCGAAATTTCCGGTCAAGGCATTTCCCAACCATTTCAGGTATTGGATAGGTACCGGATCATCCAGCCCAAAACGGGCACGCATCGCGGCCCTGCTGGCAGGACTCAAATGGGGATTAAACAACACCTGATCTGGGCCACCGGGCATCAAGTGAATCAACGTGAACATGAAGATGGACACCAGAAATAATAACGGAATCGCCTGCAGAATGCGCCTGATGATGTATCGTCCCATAAGCACCTCCAAAGGATACAAGACAAGGACGGGAAACGTTTCTAATAGTTTACCATATCTCTATATGTTGACGTCAATAGTCCGCACGCTACATTATGGCCTTCTAAAAGTCCTGTAGGGACAGCGGCCTGTCCCTGTCCTGCCTGCGGTCCAGGTGACGATGCTGCTCCCCAACGAGGACAGGGACAGGCCACTGTCCCTACAGATTACAATCGCTCCGGTTGAATACCTGGAAAGTATCCAACCGGAGTGTATTACGATCTAACGAAGAGGTATCAACGTTCATGTAGGGGCGTACCCTTGTGGTCGCCCGGTACATCCACTACTAGCATTGAGCGTTGGTACACCACCAGGTCCAGACCTGATTGTCCTCCTGCGCTCCCATCGGACCGGGATTGTAGTTCTGCGCCGTCAGCTTGTGCATCGCGATGTCTGTCGGCGAGTACAACGTGATGAACGGGAATTCCGTCAGGTAGATCTGGTGAATCTGGTTGAAGATCGCCTGCCGCTGCGACGGATCGGCCGTCGACTGCTCCTGCACAAAGAGCTGATCCAGCTGGTGGTTGCAGTAGAAGTCAATGTTGAAGCCCGCCGGCGGGAACTGGTTGCAGGCAAACAACCCCGAGTCATCGGCATCGTAGGTGAACGAGTCCTCGAACTCCGCGATGTCGTAGACCCCCGGCCTGCCATCGGTCAAGAACGTGCCAAAGAAGGTGCTGGCCGGATAGTTCTGGATGTCGATCTTAATGCCAATGGCCTGGAAGTCCTGCTGGATGATCAGTTCGTCATCGGCGCGCCAGTAGTTGTTGGCCGTCGTCGAATACTTGAACTCCAGTGTCTTGCCGCCCTTATGCCGGTAGCCATCCGAGCCCATCACCCAGCCATCCTGCGTCAACAGGTTGCCTGCTGCTTTCTGGTCAAACGGCGGACAGGGCGCATTGGGTTCATAGCCCGGATTGTAGCTCTTGCCATGATCGGTACACAACGGTACAGCCTCTCCGCGCCGGGCAGTCACAATCAAGGCCTGGTGATCGATGGCCATGGCCATGGCTTTGCGCACATTGACATCGGTGCCCAGAATCGGATTGTGGAAGTCGAAGTACATGGCCTCGAAGTTCGACGAGTTGGGGTTGTTGGTCAGCTTGTAATTGCTGAGCGCCTGATAGGCCACCACCTTGGTCACATCCAGGAACCACGACGAGGTGATCGTGCCGGCTTGCAGGTCCTTGAGAATCGTGTTCTGGTCGGTGACGATGCGGAACACAATACTATTGAGGTAAGGATAGCCCTGCGCGGCCTGGTAGTAGTTGGGGTTTTTCACCACAGTATAGTGGTCGCCCGGCTTGCTCTCGCTCATCTTGAATGGGCCACTGGTCACCGAAGGGTTGAGGTTATCGGGCGTGGTCTGGATAGAGGCCGGGTTCTCCCCACTGTAGTGATGGGCCGGTAACGGCGAGGTGAGGCCGTCGGTCCAGATCGAAACGAAAGGAGAGAAGGCTTGTTTGAGATGGAAGGTGATGCTGAGGTTGTCTGAAGAGATATCCGCGCCGGTGATCAGGTTGAAGCCGATGGTACTGGCGGCCGGGAACTTGCCGTCAGTCCACAGGCGCCAGCTGAAATCGACATCGCGGGCATCCTCGGGCTGGCCATCGCTCCACTTGAGGCCGGGACGCAGGTGGAAGGTCCAGGTCTTCAGATCAGCGCTGATGCCGCCATTAGCGGTGGTGGGCATCTCGGTCACCAGTCCGGGATGGATCTGGCCCTGGGCATCGCCATAGAACAACGGGGCATAGATCGCCTGGTCGACCATATCCGAGAAGGTTTCCGAAGAGGCATTAGGGATGAGCGAATCAGGCTCTTCGTACAGATCATCGGTCCAGGTGCCCCCCTTCGTGACGGTTCCGCCACCGCTGCTGCCATTGCCATTGTTGCTGGTGCTGGGGGCGCCACAGGCGCTCAGCAACAGGATTAGCACCGACAGGACGGAAAAGGACATCAGAAGAAAACGCGACTGGGGTTTCTTGAGCATTGTGTCCTCCTAGAGTAAAAATAATATTGAGGTAAATAGTGTCCCGGCTAGCGGGAACCGCCCATCACAGTTTCGAGATAGCAGCCTTCTATTCTATCCAGAAAAAGTGCGGCAATAACACAAATTCACTTGAAGATAATCAAGGGATTGCGTTACATACTTAACTATACGTCATTTCTCACAGACTTCTCACAACAATCACTGTTTATAGGAGTAGTAGGTAGGGTACTTGCTTACGTGTTGTTGCTCAGGGCTGTTCCACTTCTTCAGCTTCCGGGGGACTGGGGCGCTTGCGGTTAAATCTGATCACATCAGTAATGAACGGATTGATTAGTCCGATTAAGAAAGAAATGATACTGGCAATGAGAACAATCACACCGAGAGCCACAAAAAGCCCTTCTGAGGATGCAGGACCAGTATTGAGGACAACACCAAGCCCGACGAGGACGATACCGATAAACAACAAAACAAGCCCGCGCCAGGTATACTTTTTCCTCTTCGCCCGCTCAGCTCTATCGAGAGCCTCGGCCCTCAATACGATATCTTCGTCTCTTTGGTCTGCCATTGAAATATCCCCTTTCCATGTAAGCGCACCAATAGTGTTTTCGCCAGCATTCTATAGCCAGGTCAACATCGCCTACTTGTTAGTATTATATGGAAAGAAGGCGGGAAATGTAAGGGGTTTTTCAGAAGTTTGTTAAGAGGAAGAAATAGGCGTCAATTGAAATCGCCTGGTACCTGTCCCCTCCCTTGACACCTGTGCTACACTTTAGGTGAGACGGTGTAGCTCAATGGATAGAGCGTTCGCCTCCGAAGTGAAAGGCTGCGGGTTCAAGTCCCGCCATCGTCATTATAACTCATACTGGCGGCCCAACTTATATTTTTTCCTGCCCATTGTTCCATCGGACTCGATCCTGAACCTTTCCAAAAACAAGAAAAGGCCAGTTGATTTAAGCTGGCCTGAAAAGCTACTGTATAGTGATGATACTGCAAAACTCATCAACTATAGCTGCAAATCAGCGCCCTCTCCACTGAGCTACGGGGACTTCACCACGATTATATCATAAAAAGTCAGCTTCCCTCTTCAATGACCTCCTCGTCAATTACTCCTTGACCGGGCACCTGCCCTTCATTTTCTACCTCGAAGAGCTGGCGGAAATCGGCAGGAAGTTGCGCGCGCACATTTTCTATCTCGCCCATCGTCACAACTTCACTCACAAGCGCTATGATAACGCGTGCATGGAAGGTTGCGTCAGCGAGAGGAACGCCCTCACGCTTGCTCACACGCTGGAAGAACTCGTCGAGTGAAAAGGGTTCTCCGGCTCCGGCCATAGGTTGTTCCAGATAGACGCCAATTTCTGGAGGCAATTGTGATGCCAGGTCCTTTGCCTCACCCCCGGCCAGGCGTTCGGCCAGCGTCTCAAATGTAGCTCCTGTGGCCCGGATAGCCGCATCTCGCGAATCAAGACCGGTACGACGCTCTACCTGTGCTATGAATTCATCGTATTTCATCGTATTTTTTCTTCCTCCTTCTAATTGACTGACTTCCCAATAACCTTATGCAACAATACAACAGGGCGAGGATTGATGCTCGCCGCCCAACTACCGCTACTCCGCTCGTGCAGTCATCGCCCTGTTGCTTTCCGTCACATTCCCAATCAAAGAAAAGCGCGCAGAAACTCTCTAGCCTATCTCATCTGTGCCAGGAGTTGCTTCGCCTTCTGCGCCCTCTGCATATCCTCTTGCTGCACCTGCCGCAGGAATTGAGCAAGCTGCTGGTTGCCAGACTGCTCAGCATCCTTGATATACTCGGCAGAAGTCTGGCAGCTTTGCAGCGCATGGTAAAGTATGCTCACCAGGTTATACTATTCGTTACTCACACCTGTCGTCTGTTGACCAGTTGTCGTCTTTCTACCTCCTTTGTCTTAGCACTTTCCTTCACACGAACATCCATGAACAGATGAGTGTACTCAAGTCCACCCATCATGGATTTCACGAACATTGCCTACCAAAAGTTTCCACACTTCAAGTCAGGCAGTGTAGTACAAATCTGTGCTTTGCAGCCATTACGATCTGATCAATTGGACAATCCCCTTGCGATTGATTGTATTTTCCCTAAGAATTTCCTCTCAAAATATATTGACAGCCGTCGCTCTTGCCTGCTATTCTTAGCACCGATGAGATTATGTCGGAGGGCTTTGGACAATGGAGCCAAAACCACAATTTCGCAACCCGGGCCCAGCAGCGTCACAGGTACAGGTACAGTACCAACTCTCGCAGCAACAAACTCTACCGCAGATCAGCGTCACTGTGCCATTCGTGACTGTGTCACAAACTCCCAGCAGTTCAGATGAGCCATATATTGATGCATCCATCGCGCCTGTACAACCGACGCCAAAAAAGCAACCTACGCGCATTGTCGCCATCATCCTCACGCTGCTGCTGGCCGTAGCGATTTTCTTCATCTGGCAGGGTCCCTCACTGCTCAATACTTCCGCAGTCAGTTCACAGCAGAATAGTGTTAGTACCAGTTCAAGCAGTGGTAATAGTGCTAATTCGCCTGGCGGCAGCGGGGACATCCAGGTCTATGTGACAGGAGCCGTCAAACACCCGGGAGTCTACACATTGCCGGCAGATGCCCGTATTTTCCAACTACTGCAAGCCGCCGGTGGCGCTTTGCCGGACGCAAACCTCGTCGCGCTCAATCTGGCCGCGAAATTAACCGATGGAGAGGAAATATACGTAGTAGCCGTCGGAGAAATACCGCCATCGTATGTGGGCGGAGTGCCTCAACCGGGCGCGAGCACAACTCCAGGTGCGAGCACGGGTCAACTTGTCAATATCAACACGGCCAGCGTGGACGACCTACGTACGTACCTGCATGTAAGTAGCACAACGGCCCAGGCCATTGTGAATTACCGCCAGCAGCATGGACCCTACACTTCCGTCGATCAATTGCTTCAGGTCATTAGCAAGTCAATCTATGACCGGATTAAGAGCATGGTAACGGTCTAGCAGAGCAACCAGAAGTCATAGTATCCGGCGACTTATCAATGAGAATTTCTGTGAATTGGCGGTAACAAGCGGTGGAAAACAGGAAAAAAGGCGAGATAGACCTCCACGGACTGGTGCTGGTAGTAGTAACAGTTTCATGGCTGGCGGGCATTGTAATCGGTAACTGGACAAACCTTCCGGTAGGGATTTCATTGATAGGCGCTACCATCTCGCTGATCTGCGTGATTATCTTCTGGCGCAGCGACCGCGGGTTACTGCTCGCATTGATCGTATTGTGGCTCATGCTGGGTGCCTGGCGCTATGCGATTGTCTCATCAAATGGAGATCCCCAGGCTATCAGCGCCTTCATCGGGCAAAAGAAGCTTGAGGTACAGGGAACAGTAGCCGATGAACCAACATTGGAAGCGCGCAGCCGGTTGTTAACCATCGAAGTATCCAGCGCCAGTACCGACAATGGATCATCCTGGCAGGATGCACATGGGCGCATCGACGTCATCATACCTGGTTCATATATCGATAATCCTTATGGGCCAAATTATGGAGATGCCGTCGAACTCAAAGGCAAACTCGACCCTCCATCTCCACATAGTCCACCCGAAATTTTCGCCAGCATGGCCTTTCCAGCATTGACCGTGAATGCCAGCGGCGGTAATCCTATCATCGCCGCCCTCTTTCAATTACGCACGCAGTTTGCCATTACCATCGAACAATCGCTTCCACCACCACTGGCGGCCCTGCTCATCGCCATCCTGCTCAGCCTGCGTACGCCCGCCCTCATCCCCTTGATTCCATATTTCAACGAGACGGGCACAGCACATCTGATCGCGCCATCAGGCTTCAAAGTAACCATTCTCGCGGGCCTCGTTTCAGCCAGCACACGATGGCTATACGAAAAGCGCGATAAACAGGCCAGATTGCTGCCCGCTCAAAAACGCCGCAACTGGCGGCGCTGGCTGGCAACAATTCTCGTAGTGCTGAGTATCGCTGTGTACACCATTTTGAGTGGCGCAGGACCGGCAGCAATACGCGCGGGAATTATGGGCATTTTGCTGGTTATCGCCCCACGCATCGGGCGTATCTATAACTTCTATACCGCCATAGCTCTTGCCGCTTTTCTTATGAGCATGGTCGATCCTTTTGTATTATGGGATGCAGGTTTCCAGCTTTCTTTTCTGGGTATACTGGGCATCTTCATGCTCACACCATTCTTCCTGCACTTTTTCCATTACCTGGAACAGTTCCCTTTCGGACACATTGTCGCCGAAATCAGTGCCGTTACTCTAGCTGCTCAGGTAGCGACGTGGCCAATTATTGCAATTACTTTCTCTCAGGTCTCCTTTATCGCGCCTCTGGCCAATATATTATCAGTTCCTCTGTTAGGAGTTTTGATCCTGCCTGGCTTTCTGGTTTGTGCCGGTGGGTTTTTCTCCATACAAATTGGCATTCTCTTCGGCTGGATTGTACAGCCGCCACTATTGTTTTTGAATACAATTATTCCCTGGCTTGCCAGGCTTCCGGGAGCATTTTTACTCGTTAATAACACGATCAGTGTCCCGGTCGCCTGGGGATATTATGTCTTGTTGGGTCTTGTGGTAATTATTCTCTTCCGCCGCTGGCCGGAAACTATGCGAACGAGCGCAGTTAACAAAGCGCCTCCGTTGTTTTCATATCGTACCTGGCGTATCTTGCAAATAAGCGCCGCGCTCATCATTGTACTGGTAACCGCTATATCTGTCCACGCGGCGCAGCCAGCCGGGCGATTGACGATTACCTTTCTCCATGTCGGGCCCTCAGGACAGCCCGCGCAAGGAGAATCCATTCTTATCCAAACACCTGATGGCAAGAGCGTGTTAATAGATGGCGGCATGGATGCAAATTCATTATCACAACAACTCTACAACGCGCTTCCTATCTGGCAGCATTCGCTCGACGCCGTCATTTTGACCACGCCACGCTCAGACCATCTAGCCGGTTTGCAGGATGTCGTGACTCGTTATCAGATTGGAGAAGTCATCGACGCGGGAATGCTGCATCCTACTGCGAGCTATGCGCTCTGGCGACGTACCATTAGTGACCGCGACCTTAGCTACATCCAGGTTCGGCAACATACCACAATTTCGATAGGTTCGCAGGTGCTTTTACAAGTACTCTGGCCACCGTCGCCATTGCACAAAAGTAGTGACGAAGCCCTGGATAACGGCCTGGTTATGCGGCTTGTTGCTCCCGGATTCCGCATGCTGCTGTTAGGCGTGGCCGCGCTCAGCAAATATGCCCTCAACGGCCTGGCCTCCACTCTAGACCCCAGCTTTTTGCAGGCCAATGTGGTTCAAATCGTGGGAGAGGCCGGCAAAACGTTTCCTGCTGCATTGAGCAACATTTTACAGTTGGCTCACCCATCCTTGTTGGTAATTACACCGGCTATGTTAAGCGCAAAGCTGCGTAAAGCCGGACAAAGCTCGGTTATCAGTCCTGCGCCATTTGCGGGCGCTCCGTGGCGGGTGATACAGACCGCGCAGTTAGATCATGTGGAGATCACTAGTAGTAGTAATGGATGGAATTTAAGTTAAAAATTCATTGCAACATCCTGTCCTATGTGTTATGATGCTCAGCAATGCAACAATTTTACGTTTGCTTGATGAAGATACTGGCTAAACGAGAAGGGAAAAGAGCATGTTAACCTGTGAACGATGCGGGAGAGAGATGCCCGATAATATGGCTATCTGTCCTTCTTGCGGAACGATCACCTCATCGATGATGGGTAGACCCCAGCCACCGACAAACCATGGCCCCTATCCAACGGATGGGGCGCCCATAGCAGGTTATGGACAGGGCTATTCACCACAGCCTGGCTACATGCAGCCACCGCAGCCGGCATATCCCCCTCAACAGCCCGGCTATATGCAGCCACCGCAACCAAATTTTGGATATGGGCAACCTTATGGCAATCCTCCTTTTCCCGGCTCGGTCAATGTGAATATTGTCAACGCTCCTGCCCCACCGCCACTCGTTGGCGTTAATGTTGTAAATACATCCAGCTCGAGCAGCTCTGCGGTACTGGTCGAAGTGCTGCTCTCAATCTTCCTCGGCATCTATGGTGTAGGCTGGCTTATGTCGGGAGAGACAACGGTAGGTATTGTATTACTGATCTGCAGCTTTCTCGTTTACTGGCCGGTTCTGATTGTCGGAACCATTTTAACATTGGGGATAGGCCTCTTCTGCCTTGGCCCTCTTGCGATTGGCGCTATTATATTCAATGCCATCATGCTAAGCAATGCGATCAAACGCAAGTCTAGCATCCAGATCATCATGGGCCAGCCAAGATAAGCATATGAGGCAATCAAGCATATTGTTTTGATTGCCTCAATGGATAATCTTCAAACTCACTTTGCGAACGCTAGCCGGCGATACTTTTCGCGTGACTCCAGCCATGCCTCGTCAGAAAGACCAAGTTTTTCACGCAGCGCCTCTGGTGGCACGCCTGCCTTCAATTGTTGCACGGCGAAGGTATCGCGCAGCAGCTGCAAGGTCACACGCTTCTTGATGCCTGCCGCTTTGACTGCTCGCGCCAGAATATAGTTCAGGTTGCGATCAGTACACACAAATAACTCCTGGGTAGGACGATACTTTGTGATATATTGCTTCAGGATAGTGGTAAATTGGGCAGGAAGCGCGAGCCGGCGCTCGCGATGCTGCTTGCCGGTCGCGGCAGGAAAATGGACGGTAAGCATAGGAGCCTGTGGATCGGAAAGGTCGATATGCTCTAATTTCAGTCCCATGATCTCCTCTTTTTTCAAACCCGCATTCAGTACAAGATAGACAAGACAATTGCAGCGCGGGTCTCCGGCAGACGCTTCCAGCAGGCGCTGTACCTCATCATCAAAGAGCAGTTCCGGCAGCGGGGGTAAGGGCCGCTTGAACGCCAGACTTGCCGAAGGGTCCTCACGAATGACGCCTTCGCGGGCCAGCCAGGAGAAGAAATTTTTCAAGAAAGTGACGCGGCGGGCCATCGTTTTGGGTGCAGGCGCCTGGCCTTTTGTACCAAACTGCAATTTCATGAGCCAATCGGTCAGTTGCTCCTTTGTAATACGCCCTACAGGGGTATCCCGCCCGGCAAAGTCACTGAACATCTTGAGGTCCGAGAGAAAACAAGTCACAGTGTAGTCAGACTTACCGACTAGCTTCAAAGCCTGTTGATAAGGTATGACGCAAGCTGAAAGGCTGGATTGATCAGTCAGTGGATTCGTGCGAATCAGTGGTGGGAAAGGCGTTTCTGTGGGATCAGGCGGTTCGCTGATCACTGTTGAAGTGCCACTGAAGAGGTTGGCCTGCAGAACGGTGCTATCTTCAGTGAGAACAGGTTCCGGTGACATTTGTTGCTGTGCGTCCTTCTTCTCCATGGCGTTGATCCCTCCTTGATTTTATGCTTACCAGGATAGGGCCTGGCACCTACCCGCCTTGCCAATGCCGCTCGTTCGCGGCTCGTGCTTCGCACTCAGGCAAGTCGAGCGGAGAGGCCACTGTCCCTACTTCTTCCACGTTTTTCATTATAGCAGGTTTAGCAAGCATGTTCAAATACGAACAGAAGTTTGTTACCTGCCCATATACGGCTCGTCTCAAACAAGTAGATTTCATTCAAAAGGCTATCATCGAACGGATTGCACCAGTATGAAACGTGTGAGAGAGTGGCTTCCCGCGGCCTGTATTTTTTGCCTGGCATTGTTGGTGCGCGTTGTCTACAACGACACAGTCGCGGCTCATTATTATCCCTTGCATGACTCGTTGTTTTACCAGACTATTGGACTCAATTTACTCAGGGAACATTGTTTTTGCCTGCAATCCCATATATCAACGGTGTATCGCGCCCCTTTGTGGCCATTCATCATAGCGGGCATTTCTGTCATTTTTGGGCCGAGCGACTATTTTGCGCGCATCTTTTTGTCTATTATTGGCTCCGGCACCTGCGTGCTGGTCTACCTGTTTGCCAGAGATCTCTTCAATCGGCGCATAGGTATCGTCGCGGGAATTATCGCGGCGATTTACCCCGAACTCTATATCTATGACGGCTGGCTCTATACCGAATCGTTGTACATCTTTCTCCTCTTCGCCCTCTGCTATACGCTCTATCGTATCCAACGCGCTCCACAGCAGGCAAAGGGCCTGTGGATTGTAGCGGGCATTTTACCTGGACTACTTTCGCTCACGCGGCCAAATGGACTGGCAGTGATTGGGTTGGTCATCACCTGGGCGCTCATTATGGTCTGGATAAAGGTAGTATCATGGAGACTTGCGGCCAGGGGAGTAGTGATAATGACGGTTATTGCTCTCGTCCTCATAGCGCCCTGGACTGTCCGTAATTATCTCGATTCACATGCCTTCATTCCGGTGGCGACAGGAGATGGCACGGTGCTGCTAGGCGCCTACAACAACGCCGTTTTGACCACCCCTGGATACCTGGGATCATGGATTAACCCGCTCAAATCGGCCCCAGAGGTCACAAAACCCTTTCCTTTATACACCTGCACGCCAACCTGTGAAGTTGCACGCGAAGCAACTTACAAAAAAGCCGCGCTTCAATGGATTGAGAGCCACACTAGCGTTCTACCTCACCTGCTGGCGCTGCATTTTCTCAATATGTGGCAACCCGCTACCATCGAGGCAGACCTGCCCGTAGAGCGTTTCTCCAATCAACGATCTTCACAAATCGTACTGGCAATGATGAAGACCGTTCCTATTGCTGTTTTCATACTGGCCGCTCTCGGACTTGCTGTCACCTTCTGGCGCTGGCGCGAACTGCTGTTTCTCTACTTCATCATTCTGCTCACGATTGGAGAAAGCCTGATCTACTATGGTAGCGCGCGTTTTCGTGCGCCCATCGAACCGATACTCATCCTCCTGGCATCCGCTGGCATCTGGTGGCTGGTATCGCAGGAGCGAGGAACATTGCGATGGATGATCAAAAAAGGCCTGTAGGGACTGCGGTTTGTCCCTGTCCTGGCTCGACTTTTCAATCGTCCTGGTTTCTTTATTTCATTGAACACAAACAGGGGAACATATGTTACAATAGCTATAGGCAAAGAAGAAAGGAGTATGGCCTATGGAGAAGCCTCAGATCATATCTGATCCCAAAATCATGGTTGGCAAACCGGTCATCAAAGGGACACGTATCACTGTTGGGCTTATCTTGCGAAAATTGGCTGCTGGACAAACGGTTGAGCAAATTTTAGAGGATTACCCTCATATTACTAGAGAGGAGATTCATGCAGCATTAGAATTTGCTGCCGAATCCGTCCGCTTTGACCATGTGACTCCCTTTACGAACCGACTCGCATCAGAAGAGTAGGGACAGCGGCTCGTCTCTGTCCCGACCCTCTTCATAGATATGGAAACCGTATGACAGCCGAAAAATATAGTTTTGACCGCTTTCTCAACGTTCGTTCCGCCTATGGCGCTAGCTTCTCGCCGGATGGCCAAAAGATTAGCTTTCTCACCGATATCACCGGTGTGGCCGAGGTCTGGAGTGTTCCTATCGATGTCCATTCTCCTGCCCCATCATGGCCCGATCAGCTTACGTTTCGTGGCGAACGGGTTGCGAGCGCTACCTTTTCACCGGCGGACAAGGACAGGCGGCAGGCGCTGTCCCTACTGGTAACCGCCGATAGAGGCGGCAACGAACGCACGCAGCTCTATATGCTTAGCGCCGATGGCTCGACCTTTACCGCACTTACCGATCAACCCGAAGTAATCTATCAGTTTGGCAACTGGTCGCATGATGGCAAGAGCATCCTTTATGCCAGTAATGAACGCGATGGGCGCTATTTCGATGTCTACGAGCTTTCGCTGGAAACCCACCAGTCGCGCTTGCTGCTACAGCAGGACGGCACAAATTACCCCATCTCCTATTCTCCTGATGGCACGCAGGTGCTGGTAACTCGCTATGAATCGAATGTACGTAACCAGCTCATTCTGGTTAATAGAGCCACACTTGATGCCCATACCCTGACGCCGGCGGACAGCGACATAAAAGGCCCTGCTCAGTTTGAAAAACCGGCCTGGTCAGCAGATAGAAAAGGGCTGTATCTCCTCAGCAACGCCGGTCGGGAATTTCTTTCGCTTGCGTGGCTTGATCTCAGTTCTACCGAGTTGACCTATCTCCGCGACGAACACTGGGATGCTGAGAACCTGGCGCTAACCGATGACGGCAAGCGCATGGCCCTTGTCACCAACGAAAATGGCTACTCACGATTGAAACTCTTCGATACCGCTGCCGGTTGGGATTCACGACGCGAACTGCCAGTGCCAGCGCTGCCAGAGTGTACCATTCCCGAAATCACCTGGTCTCGCGACGGAAAGCGCCTGGCGCTCACCCTCAACACTGCCGATGACGCTCCTGATATATGGATATGGGATATAGAAGAACAAATTCTCTGGCGCGCTACCAGGAGTTCTCTAGGTGGCATCCCTCAGCATACGCTGGTGCAGCCAGAGCTGGTGCATTATCCCACGTTTGATGGGCTGGAAATACCCGCTTTCCTCTACCTGCCGCAGCACCGGCAAGCGGCGAAACTTCCCGTTGTCATTTACGTACATGGTGGGCCGGAGAGCCAGTCCCGCCCGATCTTCAATCCTGTCATTCAATACTTTGTAGCGCATGGGTTTGGCGTACTTGCTCCAAACGTCCGTGGCAGCACAGGTTATGGCTATCATTATCAGAGCCTGGATGATGTACGCCTGCGCATGGATTCGGTAGCGGATCTGCAACAGGCGGTGTACTGGCTACGCGATAGGGGTATTGCCGACCCGCAGCATATTGCCGTTATGGGTGGCAGTTATGGTGGATTCATGGTTCTTGCAGCCATCACTACCTATCCAGATCTCTGGGCCGCAGCCGTGGATATTGTGGGCATCGCCAATTTTGTGACGTTCCTGGAAAATACAGGCCCCTGGCGGCGCAAACTGCGTGAGGCCGAGTATGGCAGCCTGGAGAATGACCGCGCATTCCTGGAGCAAATCTCACCTATCCGTCATGTAGATCGTATTGCCGCGCCCCTGTTTGTAGTGCATGGCGCAAACGATCCACGTGTGCCGGTGGGAGAAGCCGAGCAAATCGTCGCTGCGCTGCGCTCGCGGAATGTCCCCGTCGAATATATGCGTTTTGAGGACGAGGGTCACGGGCTTATTAAGCGCGCTAATCGCCTGCTTGCCTACCCAGCCATTGCTCATTTCCTTGATACGTATCTTGGCTAGCGCAAAGAATAGAGGCTACTAGCAATTAAGGTCAAAGTCCAAATATTCTGATGTGTTCCATTTCTCTATATAATACCCACGGCCACTTTTGACATTAGCCTCTCTCTACTGTATGATTGTTCTTCGGAACTCGCCTTTCCCTTGCTGGTGCTCGCTGTAACACATTCTCCAGCCGATGCCGGCTTTACCGCTGCCCTACGAGCATTGCCTGTTATTTTTATTGGACTGCTGGGTGGTCTACTCGTCGATAGATGGGATCGCAAGCGCATCATGATCTGCTGCGATATTGGGAGTTGCCCCTACAGCCTTGATTTCCTGGTGTTACCTTCTTGTGCTAACGATGCCGATGACCCTTAGTTCGCATATACGTAATGCCAGGCGGGCTACATAACCTGGTGATTACCCATAAGCGTGCCAGAGGTTCAGCGTGGCGCCCACGGCGGCCTCATTTCGCCGCGAATAAACTTCGCCAGGAACTCCGCCGTGGGATGCTTTACACGCTGCAACTCCTCAATGACTTGCTGTCGATCATAATCGACGTAGCGCAGTTGCAGGCTATGGCCTTTCTCGTCGGCCTCTAAAATGGCATAGGTGGCATCCACGCGAGGATGCATGGGGTTGCTGATACTGCCCAGGTTGAAGACCCGTACCTGGTCGATAGTGCGGTCCATAGGAACGTGGGTATGTCCGACAATCACCAGGTCGGCCTCTGCCGGCGCCAGCAGTTTACGCACTTCATCATCGTTCATAAGTGGAGTAATGCCCGGTCCGTCGTCAGTTCCGGGAGCAGAGTGAACGGCCAATACGCGGGTTCCATCCGGCAAGGTCACGCGCAATTCGAGCGGCAGTTGCTCGAACCAGCGCCACCAGCCACTGGCAAGAATATGCCCCTGCGTCCAGGCCAGGTTTGCTGCCATCGTATAAAGCAGCCGCACCAGTTTCGGATTTGCCTGCGCCTGCTCCAATGTCGGACCTGGGCGCTCACCGGTAACCGTGTAACGGTCATGATTACCCCGTAAAAAAGAGGCATTCGGCAATTGTGCCACCCGCTCCAACACCCCCACGGGGTCATAGCCCATAGCCGAGAAATCCCCTACTATCCAGTAACTATCTACGCCGCCCTGTGCTTCAATATCGGCCAGCACAGCATCAAGCGCAACAGGATTGCCATGAATATCAGATAGGAGAGCGATGCGCATTCATTACTCCTTCTTTTCCATACGACTAGTATCAATATTACTCCATACTATACTCTCTCCGATGAGCTTGCGCTACTATAT
Source organism: Ktedonobacteraceae bacterium (assembly GCA_035653615.1). Classification (NCBI taxonomy): domain Bacteria; kingdom Bacillati; phylum Chloroflexota; class Ktedonobacteria; order Ktedonobacterales; family Ktedonobacteraceae; species Ktedonobacteraceae bacterium. The sequence goes on from DASRBN010000013.1 coordinate 79,331, forward strand.
CGTTCTGCCATAAATAATAAAGAGAAGGCAATTATTATATTGAACTGAAAAAGGAGCATCACTATGCCTGGGTCATGGCGCATTGGCCAGATAGCCGGTATCGATATCTATATTAATGTAAGCTGGATTATCATCCTCGTGTTCCTGACCTGGTCGCTGGCGGCAAGCTGGTTTCCGGCAATCTACCCCCACTGGTCGCTAGCCACCTATTGGATAACCAGCTTGATCGCAGCCCTCCTTCTGTTCGTCTCAGTCTTGCTGCACGAACTGGCCCATTCGGTCGTTGCGCGCGCGCGTGGCCTGCCCGTACGTAATATTACCCTTTTCATTTTCGGAGGTGTCTCCAATATCGAACAGGAACCGACGAGCGCAGGCATAGAATTTCAGATGGCGGTCGTGGGTCCGGTCGTCAGCATTTTGATCGGAATCATCTGCTACCTCTTGCTGCTGCCACTGCGAGGGAGCAACTCGCCGGTGGCCGGCATACTGGGCTACCTGGCAATTACCAATGTTCTGCTCGGCATCTTCAACCTGATCCCCGGTTTTCCTCTCGATGGAGGGCGAGTTTTTCGCTCGATCATCTGGCACATCACCGGTAATCTGCGCACGGCCACGCGCGTCGCTACGATCAGTGGTGAAATCGTCGCCTATCTTTTCATCCTGGCAGGCATCTGGCTCTTCTTTACAGGTGACTTCATAGGTGGCATCTGGATCGGTTTCATCGGCTGGTTCCTGATGAGTTCAGCACGCACCGCGAATTCTCAGGTGATGCTGCAATCGTTACTGCGAGGTGTCAAGGTAAGCCAGGTGATGAATCCGGCGCCGGTTACTGTCCCGGCCAATATCTCCCTACAAAAGCTGGTCTATGAATACTTTTTGCCGCAAGGACTGCGCTTCGCCTTCGTCACGCAAGGCGAACAGCTGGCCGGCCTGATTACACTCGCCGATATTCGCCATGTCCCGCAGGAGCAATGGGCACAGACTCCCGTTGGTTTTGCCATGATACCTCGCGACCGGCTCCATGTCGTCTACCCGCAGCAGAATCTCAATGATGTGCTGTCCTTAATGGCCAATCAGGATGTAAACCAGCTGCCGGTCGTGCAGGATGAACGAGTCGTAGGCGTGCTGAGTCGCGATGCCATTATGCGTTTTCTCGAAATCCGCCGCAATTTAGGAATCAATGATACCAGTAAAGCCGCATAGTCCGGTGATTACCTATATGTTGGTATGAAAACCCATCTTGGTATGAAAACCCATCCCGCAATTCTGCCGCTTCGCAACGTCCTTTGATTATAGGACTCGCCATGTCATTCTGAGTGCAGCGAAGAATCCCGACGACGGCCATGTCATTCTGAGTGCAACGAAGAATCCTATCCTGGGTTTTCGTTTGTACATTTGCATCTAGCAAGGTAACCGGCTACGTATAAGAACTAGAAGGACCTTTCAAGTAGGTACTATACCTCTTGCCTTCCACCTATACCGTTGTGTTATGCTATGTGAGGTGTGTCGAAACACGTTGGTGTACGTTATTATACTGTGAAGTAAGTGCGTAAAGCACCTCAGTTCTAAGGCGGGAAGCAGGCAAATGGAGCGCTTCCCGGTGGTGTCCCTGCACCAGTACCTTTTCTTATCTATTTTCTATTGAACGGCCTCTTTCCTGCACTTTATGGCAGGCACAAAAGAAGGATTCTCCCTCTGGCGTTCGCTTTGATTCAAGAGGGGTGAGGAAATGTTGAAGAAGGTGGAGACCATAACGGCCATCCTGCTAATCAACCTCTCCGTTCTTTTTTCCGCTCAAGGAAAGAAGAGTTACACACGCCAGGGAAGGCAAAAAGGGAGAATGAAATGCTAACTGTATGGCAGAAAGGCATTATGGCCGGCTGCCCTACAGCAGGGATACACAGCAAGGTCTACAGGCAATGAGAACTGCAAGACCTGTCCTGGATGAGGTGAGTATATGGACGGCAAGGAGGGACGCGACCAGCTGTCGGGGCATGGTCGAAGACTTCGATTCAACACAGTAGGAAAGAAAATAACAAAAACCGGGATTCTGAAGTTTTTTAGCACGTATAAACAAGCTCTTTTCGCCGGCATCCTGCTTACTGCTATTCTTGTGCTGCTTTTTGGTGTGTTCAGCCAGTTGCAGCCGCCCACCACCGGCACGCCCCCCAGTGGGGTGACCGCGGTAAACTACAGCACATTCGTCTCGCAGGTCAAAGCAGGCAATGTTGTGGCAGTAACTATTCGAGGAGACGAGATCAATGGCATGCTCATCCACTCGCTGACTCAACAGCAGGCCAGTACTTCTCAACACATAACTATTACCTCTAGCCAGAGAGCCGCCGATATAGCAGCCTGGAATCACTATATGGATGCCAGCAATACAGCAACCTGGGCCAACGCCACATCTGGGCCGGCCATTGATGCGGCTCATCTTCTTTATACACGCATTCCTGCTGCCGGCGATCCTTCGCTCATGCCGTTGCTGGCCAGCAACAATGTTGTAGTAACAACGCAGGCGCCCGCCACGACGCCTCTGTGGTTATCGGTGCTGTGGCGATTTGCTCCTATCCTGCTGCTGGTTTTGATAATGGGCCTGGTGCTGTTTCCTCGCAACCCCAATCGTTCCACGCGCATGATGGATGAGCGCATCTCACAAATGGCGAAAGGCCGCGTGCGCCGTTTTGAGCGCGCCAAAGAGTCCAGTTCGCCACGCCGCCCTCAGGAGAAGGCACCTGGTCTGGGCAGGTCCGCAACTCCCGCGACCAGCACAGCCACCCCTGCCAGGGTCGCGCCGCCCCCTGTCACCTTTAACGACGTAGCCGGCATCGACGAGGTACGCGCCGAGGTAGAAGAAATCGTACAATTCTTGCGCTCCCCTGATCGCTATGATCGCCTGGGGGCGCGCATCCCACGCGGCGCTTTGCTGGTTGGCCCTCCTGGAACGGGCAAAACATTGCTGGCAAGGGCAGTGGCCGGGGAAGCAGGCGTACCTTTCTTCAGCATGAGCGCATCCGAATTTGTCGAAATGTTCGTTGGCGTGGGGGCCAGCCGCGTGCGCGACCTCTTCAACCAGGCGCGCCAGTCGGCCCCATGCGTTGTCTTCATCGACGAAATCGACGCCGTTGGCCGCAAGCGCTCGACGCGACTGATCGGCAATGACGAACGCGATCAGACTCTCAACCAGTTACTCGTCGAGCTTGATGGCTTCAACGCCCGCCAGGCCGTGGTCGTACTCGCCGCTACCAACCGCGCCGATATTCTGGACAAAGCGCTGCTGCGGCCCGGGCGTTTTGACCGCACCATCAACGTATCGCTGCCCGACCGCGCCGGGCGCCAGGCAATCCTGGCCGTCCATACTCGGCGCACGCCTCTGGACGAAGGGGTAAGCCTGGAACGCATTGCTCGCCTGACGACCGGCATGAGCGGCGCCGACCTGGCGAATCTGGTCAACGAGGCGGCTCTATGTGCGGCAAGGCGCAACCTGGAGCGCATCAACCATGAGTGCTTCGAAGATGCGCTCATCCGCGTACAACTTGGCGCGCTGCGACCGCTGGTAATGAGCGAGCATGAACGGCGCATCATCGCCTATCACGAGGGCGGGCACGCCCTGGTGGCCTATCACCTGCCCGAAGCCGATACCGTCAACCGCGTCACCATCCTGCCGCGCGGCCAGAGCCTTGGCGTCACCCAATTCACCGCCGAAGAAGACCGCTACAACTACAGCCGCGCATTCCTCATGGCGCGCATCGCCGTCGGACTCGGCGGGCGTGTCGCCGAAGAACTCACCTTCGGTCCCGACCGCGTCACCACGGGGGCAGAGAACGATTTGCAAGTGGTAACCGACCTGGCGCGACGCATGGTCACACGCTGGGGCATGAGCGAAAAAGTTGGCGTGGTCTTCAGCGACTACTCGCCAGGTGGTGCGGGACTCACCATGACCCGCACAGAGATCGACAGCCGACCCCGCACCCTGGTGGCCGACGCCGATGGCAACCTGCTACTGAATGGGAACGAGCCACAGGCAGCCCAGCACCACGCGTTTGCTATGGCCGCGCCAGGTACAGGGAATGCCAGCAGCGCGAGCATGGCGGCGTTGATTGACCTGGAGGTGCAGGGCATCCTCAACGAGGGACGCGAAATGGCACGCGCTATCCTGCGCCAGCACGCAGACCAACTTACGCGGCTGGCGAACGAACTGATGGAGAAGGAGCAACTGAACCGCAAGCAGTTCGAGGCGTTGTTGGCACAGGAGCAGGCAGCGTAAACCACATTTGCAGCATCCTTGCCGTGTGTTTGCCTGTTTTCCGCCGGGATAAGATGGGGGGATTACCCATAGAGTACATCCCCCCTTTTGTGTTATATATGCATGACTACAAGGGAATGTCCGGCAACGCTGCCTCTACACAGGCACGTGGTAGCCGAATAGTAAAACAACTGCCCTCGCCCGGCTTGCTCTCAACCTCTACACTTCCATTCATAGCCTCGATCAACTCTTTCACCAGCGCCAGGCCCAGCCCGGCTCCGCTGCTGGCCTCATTGCGCGCGCTTTGCGCCTGGTAGAAACGCTGCCAGATATGCGGCAGATCTTCGGGTGCGATGCCTTCACCGGTATCCTTGACCTGAATGATGACACTTCCCTTTTCTTCCGCGACGACAAGGGCGACAATACCACCGGGTGGCGTATGGCGTACTGCATTATGTAGTAGATTGTGCAATGCCTGTTCCAGGCGCGTGGGGTCAACCATCACTGAAGGCGTCTGGCAAGAGATATCTGCCACCACCTCGATCCTGCTTGATTGCCATGCAAGAGCAGCGCTCGTATCCGCGATGCTTTGTACCAGTTTTCCCACGTCGGTTGGCTTGCAGCGCAGGGTGAGTTTGCCGACTTCGGCGCGTGAAAGGGTAAAGAGGTCCTCAACCAGGGTTTGCAGGCGTATGACTTCATTCTCCATGATCTGCAGGTCATGCTGCAACGTTGGCGGCGAGCCTTCCTCCCAGTGCATGAGGGTTGTCTCCAGGTAGCTGCGTAGCGTAGCCATGGGGGTACGCAATTCGTGCGAGACGCTGGCAATCAGTTCGCGGCGCGCGGCAAGCAGACCAGAAACGGTATCGCGTTCATTACGCAGTTCGCGCAAGGTGCTTTCGAGGTCGGCGGCCATTACATTGAAGTCGTTCTGGAGTTGGGCTACCTCATCTTCTCCTATGACGGGGACGCGGACACCATAATTGCCCTGGCGCAAGGTGGCGGTGGCCTCGGTGAGCGTTTTCAGGCGGCGGGTAGTGCGACGTATGACGATAAAGGAGAAGAGTGCTGATGGAGGTATCACAACCAGCATGGCAATGATGGTCAAGGCCGCGATGCCAAATGTGGCTGGCAGGATAATGGAAGCGTTGCCTGCGCTACAGAGAGCCAGGACATCGACAAAGAGGATAAGCAGCGCGGCACCGAGGGCTACAAGCATGACATGGGCATGGGTCAGTGCCCAGAGCAATTGCTTGCGCCTCAGCCGATCCCAGAAGAGCCACAGCCGGGTAGCGATACGCAGGCAAAAGAAGACAATATAGCTCGCCGCCAAACATAACGTTGCCGATTCAAACGGCCAGAGACCGTCTCTTGTATAGCCATATGAAGGCTCCAAATGGATCAACCAGAAAGCAAAAGCGAGTTCAATTCCACTTAGTGCGATACCCACTATGCCGGCAACCGTACCTCCTACCATAATCCGTGTCAACCACCCGCTCTTTGCAAAACACATGCGCAATGCACAGTAAGCTGAGCAGCAAGACGCAACCAGAATGCCCATGACCAGCCGCCACGTGAAAGCCGCGATATTGCCCTGGAATATGAGCAGCAAGCCCCACAAGACAGCTCCCAGGAGCAGTGCCTCAAGCACAGCCTGTTTCGGGTTTGCCTTGAAAAGGGGGATGGACAAGCGCATACTCAAGGCCTTTCGGGCTGCAGGCGGTAGCCAATGCCCCAGACAGTTTCGATGGCCTCACCCAATGGCCCCAGTTTCTTGCGCAGCCGCAGGACGGTATTGTCAACCGAGCGATCGCCGCCGATATACGTCTGGCCCCAGACAGTATCCAGCAGGTATGCGCGGCTGAATGCTCTGCCGGGGCTACGCAACAAGAGGTGCAGCAGGGCGAACTCTGTGGGAGTGAGGTCAAGCGACAGGCCATGCAGCGTTGCCAGGTGAGCCTGTGGATCAAGAAACAAGGGTCCATAACCTAATGGGCTGTTCGCGGCCTTGGAGTCGTCACGCAAAATCTGCTGGACGATTTCGGCGCGTCGCAGCAATGCGCGTACTCGTGCGACCAGCTCGCGCATGCTAAAGGGCTTGGTGAGATAGTCGTCGGCTCCCAGTTCAAGCCCCACCACGCGATCTGTTTCTTCGCCACGAGCGGTTAGCATCAAGACCGGCGTTGGCGCGACCTGCCGCATGCGCCGCAGCACTTCAAGGCCATCCAGCTTTGGCAGCATCCAATCGAGGATGACGAGCGCGGGCCGTTCCTGCGCATGCAATTGGAGGCCCACCAGTCCATCGCTTGCGTGCAAAATTCGATAACCGTTCGTTTCAAGCTCGCGCATAATCACCTGCGCCAGTTCATAAGCATCCTCTACCAGCAAAATCGTTGTCATAACCCACTTTTATTAGTGTCAGAGATGAGAAAACTCCATTCAAGCCCAGGTAATAGTGTACCATAGACTGCCGGCAAACAGGACGACCTTTGCGGTCGTCCTGCTTACTTTACCGGCAAATGTCCAACCAGTGGTAACCTGTAATACTTTCCCCTGGCCGCCTGGATCATACCGACTGCCCAGCCAATAAAAGCGACGAAATTCAAGAAAAGGAAGAGCAGAATCGCAAACGAGGAGAGAAAAGGAAACAGGTGAAACCTTGTCAGGGCATCAATGATGTTGAACAGCGCTACGTCTGCAATGTTTATGGCACCAAAAAACAGCAGTGATTGTAACGCGTGAAAGCGCACGTAGGGATGATTCCGACCAAAGAGGTAGAAGATCAGTCCCGTGAACCAACCGAGCGAATAGGAAAGAATAGCCCCGATAACAGCGCCATCTAGAGATGGCGTGGGGGAAAATTGTCCCTGATCGTATGAGACATAATCAGGCGTTCTCTCCGATTGGTACTCTTGCCAGTAGAACGCTTGTCTCTGTTCGTCCTGAGCTTCGTATTTCATTGTTTTGTATTTCCTTTCGTTATAACGGGACAGGGCTTTGTCCCTGTCCCTACAAGATTGCTGTATTTATTGCCTTGCCTGGTAGAACCTCAATCCGAGCCATAATAGCAGCATGACCAGGATCGAGATTGCAACCAGGAGCAGCATACTTTCAACACCTTGTATGGCTGTTGCCCCTTGAATACCTGGATTGCATACGCCCTCTTTTCCCATCGGATTGAAGAAGCCCGTACACATGTAGCCGCCAATCGGGGTGAGAATAGTAGTGCTGAGGGTGGGAATGCCAACATCGGGCAGCAGGTTGCCCCAGAACCAGTAGCCGATGAAAAGGAACTGGTACAGGGGTAACCATAGAAAAGCCGGACAGGCGATTGAAAACGCCGTGACAAACAATAAACCCGGCAGCGCGATGGTGGCAAAAGCTGCCAGCGCGATAGGAAGCGCCTGCGTGGTGTGCCAGCGAGCAAGTATATAGATGACGCCGGCGCCATAGACCAGAAGTAGCGGCACCAGCGTCGCCAGTATACTACCGCAGTATTTTCCGCAGAGCCTGGCACCTAAGCCACCGGGCAATGCCCCGAGTACTTCATCGACGCGTGTGCGTTGATCTCGCTGCAAACGATCGGCGAGGAATATACCGGCGACCACGGCAAGAAACGTTTGCGCAATCGCCGTCCAGTAGACGATGGCATCACGTGCCGGGGTTGTAATCGGACGGCTCCAGGGTTGATGAAATTGCGTGAAGATCAGCCCCATGGCAATAAACGCGATCCACATGGAGCGGCGGCGTATCTGCATGCGAAATTCATAGCCTGACGCGCCAGTAAATACTTGTAGCTGGTTCATTTTTCTATCATTTCCCTCATTACGTTTTACCAGGCTGGTGGCCCACCCATGCCTATCGTTATAGCAGGACAGGCACAAGGCGCTGTCCCTACAACATGCTCCGCCATCTCGCCTACGCATACTGTAGCAGGGAAATGTCGCGGCATAATCAGAAAGTTGTCGCAAAATTGTCGCATGTGGTTTATTGTATTTGCCCTTGACGGTTTCGGTTTTGGCCGCTATACTACTCCCACCAGACAGGGCAGGGGCCGGATCACTTTCCTTAGCCCGTATAGGGGATTGAAATTATACTGATAAGAAATCTAGCCCGCTCTGTTACATTCTCCCGTGGCAAGCGTTTGATGATGGTGTATGGGAAACCATAAGGACAGGGACAAGAATGTACAACTTTTTAAGGCGCCTGCAATCGCACAATGACCAGGAATGATCCGATGCATCTATTCACGAACTCTTCTGATAACACTTCTTCGACTGTGTCACCTGCCGGTGAGACGGTAGAGAGCGCCAATCACGCACAGGATGTCGATGTCGCTCAAGCCGATTCAGCACGGCAATTCAGCGATGCGATAGCCTCGGTTTCTGACGACAGGTTGAGCGAGGATAAGCCATCCTGGCGCCCATGGTATGACGCGTTCAAGGCCATTTTGCCCGTTTATATCGCCATACACCTGGCTATTTTTGTCATCGATTGCCTGGCATTCCTCTTTACCGTCAAAGACTTTTCCCCGCAAGGCTTACCAATTTCCACGCTGTGGGAACAATGGCACTATTGGGATACCGCCTACTACTCGCATATCGCACGCTTTGGTTACTACGAGCTGCACGTGGCCGGATTCTTCCCGCTGTATCCATTGCTCGAACGTGCATTCATGTTTGTGACGCAGGATTCGCTTACCGCTGGCCTGCTCGTCTCGAATATCGCCGAACTGTTCATGTTCACAGCCCTCTACCGGCTCGTCAAAGAAGATTTCGATGGTGATCGCGCCTATTTCGCCGTGCTGTACTTCGCCATCTTCCCCAGCGCCTTCTTTTTCTCAGCAGCGTACACCGAATCGCTGTTCCTGTGCCTATCCATTCTCAGCTTCTACTATATGCGGCGTGGCCGCTGGTGGCTTTCCGGGTTGTTTGGCCTGCTAGCCAGCCTGACACGTCCTGATGGCATGTTCCTGCTGGCTCCATTCTGTTATGAATATCTTCGCCGCCTGTGGATGCTGCGCGGAGAAACCATCCAATCACACTTCTCAAGGCAGCAGTTGGTACGGCTTGTGAAAGGCCTGCGTTTGAATATCCTGTTCGGCCTGTGTATTCCCGCCGGTATCGCGATCTATGCCATCTATTGTTATATACATTTTCATGATCCCCTGGCATTTGTACACGCGCATGCCGATTGGGGCCGCACCCTGCGCATTCCTGGGTGGGGGATTCTCACGGCCATCAGAGAAATGCGGCACAGCGGTTTCCTCAGCTTCCTCACGATGCGCACCTCAATTGACCTGGGATCGGACCTGCTGGTATTCATACTGATCGTGTCGATGTTCATAGGACCGTGGAGACTACCTGCGCGCATGTGGAGCTACGGCATCTATGCTGCTGTCATCTATCTCTACCTGCAACTCTTCCCGATTGCCAATACCGGCTATCCCCTGGAGTCAATGACGCGCTTTGTCCTGGAAATTTTCCCCGCTTTTATCATGCTGGCCAGAATCGGCAAATCACGCACGCTGCACCTGAGCTATTGCATGGTGTCGGGCGCGATCTTTTTCTTCTTATTGACACAATTCCTGACGGGTCACTGGGTAGTTTAATGTCTTGACCTTTTCGGCTCTGGCCGCCATACTGTTCTTACCAAAAGCGGTAGGGGCCAGAGCCTTCCTTTTGGGGGACTGAAATTGGGGCTTGAAATACCAGTTTTTCGGAATGGCGCATATGAGTATCAGCTTCCTCCCTATCTCCCAATTGCATATAGAGTGAGCTAACACGTTGCATCGCGGCCCTGGCCTCTCCCACCTGATTGTTGCGTAAGTAGACTACCACCTGTTCGCACAGTTTGGCGATGGTTTCATGCAAAATACCCTGTATCTTATAAGTCTCGGCCAGTTCGTCGCGTGTTTCTTGCGTTTCTAGCTGGCCTGACTCGGGTGGTATATGCTGCTCTGCCAGAACCGGCTGAGGATCTGTCACAAATTGCCTTTTCACCTGGGCAACTTCATGATATGAGGAAGGAGTTTGATTGACGCGCCGTAAGAACGAATGCATCTGCTCCTGTCGCGCCTTGCTCTGCGTGGCTTTGCTCAACAATTGCGAGATCACGATATCCGGCGGCTCAGCTATCTCATCCTCGATTAAGGGACGAGCCTGCCAGACGCGAACAAGCGACGGTGATTCTGTGAAGCTATGAAGGCATTGTTGCGCCTGTTCGAGTTGAAGAATCGCGACGCCCGGCAATCCCTCCATAATCAAGCATTGCGCCGCACGAACACGCGCTACCAACTCAAAGGGCCTGCATTGCATAGCGAGCATATAGGCATCAACGGCCTTATCGTAGCTGCTGGAGCGGAAATAGAGTTCTCCCAGCACAAATTGCAAAGAGTATGCCCTGGTATTGACTGCTGCCGCCTGCCTGTAAGCATCTACTACCCGCTCAAAGAGTTCCGGCCCGGCATCATGAAGATGCCGGCATATGTTCTCTAGCATCTCCATAAGCACGACCGGGTCCGCATCGGGAGTATGGATGTGGGCGATATGCTGCCGCATAAGCTCCATAAGCGCATCATCACCATCAGTTGCCGGTACCGGTTTTGTATCGATCAAATCGTCTGGAGACGGCGTCAATGAGGAGCCAGGCCAGCTTGCGCCATTCACCTGGGCTTTCCGCCTGAGCGAATCATGAGGAAGCCCCACCCTGGGCGCGATCAATCTGGCTCCTACGTCCCCGACCGGTGCTGGCTGGTCAATTTCCTTAACCACTTGCAACTGCCTCCTTTTCAATAATCGCTGCATACCCCTGTCCTGGCTTACTTTTACTCGCAAGCGCAGGAATAGTATCAAGCACAACGTCGCTGCCGCGAGAGTTGCCGAGATACTCGCGGCCAATGGAAGCGCCAGGATCACATTGCTGCCCGCGAACAGGTGCAGCAGCAAGAGCGCCAGGCAAACATGTGTGACCAGTTCAAATACGCCGGTAAACAGTGGGGTCAATGCATCTTTCAAGGCGTAAAAGCCGAGGACGATCAGCAGGCCCAATGTCTGCCCTGGTAGTCCGGCGGCGAAGCCAAGCAAGGCGGTATTGGTCAATGCCGCCGCGTGCCCATTAAATGCCCCATGTTGGAAAAGAATTGAAATAGCAGGTCTGCCCAGGATATATAAAAGAACAGCAGCAGGGATGCTCAGCAGCGTCGCCGCCCCTACGATACGCCAGACCGTCCAGCTCATGCGTCTATAGCGCCCGTGTGTCGCATAGGTCGTGATCTGGGGCAGCAGAGCATTCGCCAATGTCACCCCCAGCAGCGTTAAAGGCAAGTTAAACAGCAGCGATGCGTTATGAATAGCGGCAATACTGGCCTTATCGGGCAGGTAGGTGGCAAGGGAAGTAATGATAATGCCGCCTACCGACGTGACGCCCAGAGTCAGCACATTGGGTCCAAGTAAGCTCAGCAGCTGGCGCAGCCCGGGATGCTTTACATTCCAGGTAAAGGTGTAACGCGCCCCCAGCTTTACCAGGCCTGGAACCAGCACCGCTACCTGGCAGAAAGCAGAAACGAGCAACCCAACGGTAGGGCCGTAAATACCAACTGAAGGAATTGCACGAGCGAATAAGATGCCTACTATCAGCCCTACATCATAGATGGCAATCGAGATGGCCGATGGCACGAATTGTCGTTTGCTATGCAGGACTGCCGTGGCAATGCTGCCCAGCCCCAGAATCAAGGGCTGTAACAACATGATACGCGTCAAGGTGGCGGTAAGCGCCTGTTCTTGAGGAGTCAGGCCGGGCGCTAATATCTTACTCACGAATTGTGGAGTTATCATTTCGGCCACGATGATAACAGCGGTGAGCGCAACCAGCAGGATATTAAAGACCAGGCTGACAAAACGCCAGACGTCTTCCCGCCCATGCTCTTTTTCGTAGGCGAGAAATACCGGTACCAGCGCATGTACCAGCGCGCCGCCGGCGATCAGGTTGAAGATCGTGTCGGGGATATTGAAAGCTACATAGTAGGCGGTCGCGGCAGGGCCTGCCCCAAAGAGCGAGTTGAACAGGGACTGGCGAATTACTCCCAGTATTTTTGAGGCAAGATAAGCTAGCAGGAGCAGCGTTGCCGCTTCTGTTATACTAAACCTTCGCATGTACAGGCTCTGGCTCAAGCGAAAGCTTCCAGGCCTGAAGCGAAATGTTCTTCCTGTCCAGCGCTTCAAAGAGCTACCGGTAGTAATGTTCAGCATGGCAGTTAAGATTAGATTTTTACCGAAGATTTTTCAAAAACTGTTCATGCAGCTTCTGCCATATCTTCGTTTTAGAAGTGTTTGCGAGTGAGAGAAGAATCCTCCCCAGATTCCGGCTGTATTAGACCCCTTCACTGAACATTATAATTGCTATTATTCATAATTCCTAGCAATATACTCGAAAGTACCCCTGTAGGGACAGTGCCTCGTGCCTATCATGGCATCCCAACCGGCTTAGGAGCAGGGCAGTAATTCGTAAGAAGCTGTCACCGCGCTGCTCCTACCAGTATACCTTAACCGGGTTGGATGAGTTGTCCTCGCAGGCTGGCTTTTAATGGGCTGGCGTCGAGTTCGTGTGTCTTTTGTGCTGTCGTCATGGTTTTTACTCCTTTAGGCACTTAGGGTGAGGGCAGGCACCCGGCATTGTCCCTACAGGACTTACTCTTTACTAAGGCTATCCAGGCGATCCCGGAAAGCCGCGATCTGGGCGCTGTGTTCGCGTTTATGCCCGTAATACATGTACACAATGACATCATCTAGCGAATAGTCCATACCGTACCAGGGGAGCGTTCCAGGTTGGCGCAGCGTTTCCGGCGCGATCTTTCCGACCAGAGACATCACCTGCGCATGCGCGTCATTGAACTCGTCGAGAACCTCTCTCATTGTTCTCGTTTTGCGTCGCTCTACCTCGGTATCATTAAACTGGCTGCCCAGTTCAATAAACCTGTCCAGAGAGGGTGCCTGTTGTCTGCTGACAAATCCGGCCAGGATATCGACCAGCACCTGTTCATATGAGGCAAGGTGAGCGATGATGTCCTTGACCGACCAGACCCCACAGGCTCCTGGCGTTTCCCAGGCGCTTTCGGGGAACCCTTCGAGCGTTGAGAGAACTGCTGGTTGTCCGTACTTCAAAATGTCTTTTGCGTTCATGAGTTGATCCTTTCTTCTGTTTTGACTTGCGGATGTGCAGCTTGAATTTTGTGCTCATCCAAAGATTGCCCGGCGGTTTTTCTGCCAACGAGAAAGATGCCGAGTAAGACGATGGCCAGTCCTGCCAATGCGTTGATCCCCACAGTTTCACGCAACAGCAGCGCGCCATAAACCAGGGCCATGCATGGAAGGAGATAAGTAACGATGACGGTACGTGTTGGCCCCACATGGTCAATCAGCCAGTAGAAGCAGATGTAGGCAAGGGTTGTGCCGGCCAACGCCAGCCCTAACACGGATGCGATCACCGCGCCTGATAGTGGCAGCGTGGGAGGATGAACGGCGAATGCAATAGCGGCGATGGGACCTAGTATACAAGCTCCCATGGCTGTCTGACCAAGAGCGGGCAGTATCGACGGAAGGCCCGCCAGCAATTGGTGAGCAAGAAGGCCCCCAATAGCATAACTGATTGCTCCGAGCAGAATAGAGCAAACGCCCAGGATGTAGAATGTCGAGACGCCGGTGTTTAGTGCCGTCGGACCAATGACGATCGCGACGCCCACAATGCCAATAGCGACACCGGCAAAACGCTGCCAGGTGATACGTTCGCCTCCCGGCCACCAGTGCGAGATGATCACCGTTGCTAATGGGAGCGTCGAGGTCAGGATAGCCGCCAGGCCCGATGGCACATACTGTTCTCCCCAGCTAATCGCAAGGTATGGGATGATAGCATTGAAGATGGCTACTACCGCAAAGCTTCCCAGGTGTGTATGCCATCCTCTCAGCACCTGCGCTTGAAATGGTACCACCAGCAGCAGGCCAATCGTTGCGATCACAAAACGCGCGCCAACCAGGCTCAGTGGTGATAGTTCGGTGACGGCGACGCGAATGAAGAGGAATGATGACCCCCAAAGCGCCGCCAGGACAAAAAGGACGAGATATTCACGGAATCGCATCTGTTGGCCTCCTTATCTCAAGCCCGCGAATAAGTCGTTTTCCACCTGCCTGCCACCGTTGACGCGACTGAAGACACGGTAATAGCACTGTGTTCCCCATAACTTTTCGCGCTGCTCCTGCGAGAGATTTTCAAGCACATGGTAGGCAGGTACTTGCGTCTGGTGGCAGGAGATTGCGCGCGCGACGGTCCTCCAGTAATCCCAGGTATCAATGCGTGTCGTTACCGACCAGTCCGGCCAGGTGATCATGCCGCGCTTTACGCCATCGATATACATCACCAGGTCGCCAAAGACCGATTGATACACGGCAAACACATCTTCAGTCTCGGCCATGTAATAGAGCTTCGACACGCTATACGGGGCGAGTTCCGCATGGTAATGGGAGCGCGGGTCAGCGGCCTCGATGAGAGCTGCCGTGGTGAATTGGCAAATGGCGATATGATCCGGGTGTCCATATCCTCCATATGGTCCGAAAGTGATGACTACATCGGGATGTACGCGACGCACATGTTCAACGATTTTAGCAATTGCCCCGGCTGGCGGAACGGTATCAAGCTCTCCATCCAGGTAATCCAGAAAATGAACGCTGGAAACACCAAGCGTATTCGCGGCTGCTCGTACTTCAGCTTCACGTATCTTTCCCAGCGCCTCTACCCCTGGATATTCGCTTTCGGCACCCGGCCAGCCACGCTCCCCGCGTGTCGCGACTATGAGCGTAACCTCGATGCCCTCTGCGGCATATTTTGCCAGAGCGCCGCCATTACCAAGTGATTCATCATCTGGATGGGCCAGAACTGCCATTAATTTCAATGTTCCTACTTCCTTTCCCATAGTATCAAGCAACCAGGTCCGATTAGATGAGAACAGCCACCAGGCGCTGTCCCTACATTTGTGAGAAGTATAGATGGGAAAAGCAGACGTTACATCGTGGCAAACACGGAGATATTGACAGCGTTCACACGTAGATGAGAGGAAAATACACGGAGCGAGATTTTTACAGAAATCTGCGAACGCCCGCCGGGAGGTTTTTGGGCAAAAAACCTCCCAAACGAGCCTT
Organism: Ktedonobacteraceae bacterium; assembly: GCA_035653615.1. Classification (NCBI taxonomy): domain Bacteria; kingdom Bacillati; phylum Chloroflexota; class Ktedonobacteria; order Ktedonobacterales; family Ktedonobacteraceae; species Ktedonobacteraceae bacterium. The sequence continues at coordinate 94,766 of DASRBN010000013.1, forward strand.
TGTTACGGTCCATGGCGAAGCAGGCTCAGGCCTGGCGCTTCGTGCGGATCACTTCATACTGCTCATAGCCCCTGCGTACACCATGAATGAGATAGTCGAACGCCCCGCTCTTGCCCTGCGCCTCCCGCACGACGAGCTGCGTCGTATCCAGTTCTACGACATAGAGCTGCAACCACGCGCCGCGTGACGTGAGTTGAACGGTCAAGCCTGAGGATTCGGTGACGAGCCGGAAGTGCTCGGGTAAGGCGATTACGGCTTTGCCATTGACGAGCTGGCTGCTACCCCGCACATATGTCCCCGCTTCGCCTCCCTCCAGCGCAACATACACAATTTCCTTTGTTGGATCGGTCGGATGAGCCTGGACAAAGTTTTTGGTGCCCGTCGCGGAGAAGTTGCCATTCACCTGAACATTGCCATCAAACAATCCTGCCAGGCCAGACTGGGTGAAGCCATGGACGCCAGTGCCACTGTTGCTGGCGCCGTAGACCCCGGTGCCGCTGCTACCGTCACTTTCACCAAAGATGCCAATACCGTTGCCGGAGATGCCCTGGACGGCGATGTTGCCGCTGAAGCCATAGACGCCGATGCCGGTGGTGGTGTTGCCTAGGACGCCGAACTTGCCACCATCGCCTTCGACGCCGACGTTGGTGCTTTGACCCTGGACGCCAATGTTATTGCTGTCGCCATAGACACCGACGCCACTATCACTGCGGCCATCCACACCGTCGGCCCCGTTCGTGCCGGTAGCCTTGACCGCCGGCGTGCCACTCACACTACTGGCCAGGACCCCCGCCCCACTACTCAAAGTGCTCGTGCTCAATGCGCCGCCGACGGTCAGGTCTTTGTCCATATTGACACTGCCGCCGGCGAAATGGCCTGCCAGACCGGTGCTGGTGATGGCAACGAGGGCGGTGCCACTACTACTGGTGGCTGAGACCCCGGTGCCGCTATCACTGGTCGCATCCACGCCGTCGGCCCCGTTCGTGCCTGTGGCACTCGCCGCCGGCGTGCCCGCTTTGCTGCTGGTAAAGATTCCTTTCTTGGGAATGTCTGCCGCCTGGGCCGTCCCGCCGCCCAGTTGCAGCAGTGCGCCCGCTCCCACGCTCACTGCCGCCATCCCCACACCTTTCGCCAGCATCTTCCTGCGGCTGCTCCCACGGAGATGAGTGGGTATCTGCGACCCGGCTGGCATCTCTTCCTCAGAAGCTTTCGGAAGTTGCGCATGTCCTTTCATCAGTTCCTCCTGCAGGCGACCATTCGCCTGGTTCAACCCGGCCTCCCCTGTCGCCTGCGCGTTCCGGGTTGGCTCCTCAGATGGTGTGTTCATTGTTATCTCCTTTCCTTCCAGGGCAATCTTCTTTACGTAAGGTAAGCACCTTACTAGCTGCCTACTGATAGGAAATGTACTCGATTAAAGCTATGAACACATCGGTAGGATAACGTATCGGATTACGTATTTTTCTAGACTTACTCTTATCTTTCCGCCAGGCCTGTTTCAACTGCCCAGACGGCGATTTGCGTGCGCGAGGTGCAGCCCAATTTGTACATGATGTTCCCAATATGCGTTTCGATGGTGCGTTTGGAGACGACCAGGCTCTCCGCGATTTCGGCGTTGGATTTGCCCTGGGCAATCAGTAGAGCAACCTCGCGTTCGCGCGCCGTCAGACCGCCGGGCGCCTGTTTAGGTAATTGGGGATGCTGTTGAGGCAATAAAGCTGTTGCTTGATCCAGGAAATTATTCCGTAGAGGTTCATTATCGATGTTAGTCGCGAGTTCTTCAATCAGTGTTCGGGCCGCGGCAAACTCTTGTTCAGCCTCTACATTTCTTCCCCGAGCCAGATAGAGATTGCCGCTAGCGAGATAAATGTGCCACAGTACCGGTCGAGCTCCATACTCCCTGGCAATCTCACGCGCCCTGGCAAAAGCTGCTTCGGCCTCTATGGGTTGCTGTAAAGCTGCCAGCGCTTCACCGCGTAATTTCAGGATGAGCAGGCTTCCCTGTCCTTCTCCAACGTTCGGGTCAAAAGCGTCAAGCTCATCGAGGATTTCTAAGGCACGGGCAGGATTACCCCGCGCCAGTTCCAGCTCGCTTGTCGCGCACCAGAGCAACCGTTGAGCCATCGTTCGCGCCTGGTCACCTGGACTCGAACCGGCCTGAAGTACCTTTTCCGCGTAGGAAAGGTCTTTCATTTGAATAGCGGTTGAGGCCAGGTAGCCCGTGGACATACGCGTCCAGAACAACGAACCGACCTCTTGCGCCAATAGCAGCGCCTGCTCAAAGTGTTGCCGCGCCTGTGGAAGCGCCAGTAGACCTCTATAGATGCCCCCAAGCATGGCATGCGCGGCCGCCTGCCACTGGTGATGTTCAATCTCTTCCGCGATATCTAGACTTGTCTGAGCCGCCGCCAATGCGCGCGTATACTCACCCTGGGAACCCAGACACAATCCCAACTGGAAGAGGGCATATGCCTCCGCTGAACGTTGACCGATCTCACGCGCAATTTTGAAAGCGTTCTGAGCATCATGTTGCGCCTCGGCTAAACTGCCTGCCGCGACCATCATATCTGTATGAAATGTCGGGCCACGCATTGCTAAGGTGGCCAGGCTCGATGTCAAACCCTGCCGGTTACCGGTTTCTCGAAAGAGTTTTATCGCCTGCGTATAGTAAGCCGTACCCTTAATCAGGTCTCCACCAAGGTAGCTCGCCATTCCTAATAAATCCAGAGTTTCTGCGATTCCATGCGGGTCGTTGAGCTGCTCAAAAATGCTCAAAGCCTCCTGATGATAGCGCAATGCCTCATCTGGTTGCTCTACATTCAGATACCAGTTGCCGACACGATTAAGACTTCGTGCATAGAGCATGGGGTCAGCAAGCGATTGTGCCAGGGCCAGCGCCTGCCGGAACCAGGTTTCTGTCTTGATATAATCGCGTTCTGCCCATAAAAACCCCAGGTCGATCAGACTTTGCCATTCCGCCTGCCGATTTTGCAGCAGGCGGGCAGTTTCCAAAGCTCTCGTGTAATTCTGCTCTGCTTGCTCAAATTCACCAAGTGTTTCATGTGCCTGCCCGAGAGCACGATATAATACCGGTGAAGCTGGAGTTGACGGCAGGTGATCGATAGCTTCCAGAGCCCAGGTGAAATAGTCGACGGCAGCACGGTGTGAGTATAACCGGAGCGCCTTTTCTCCGGCGCGGTAGGCGTAATCCAGCGTCTTCTCCCATGCTCCTGCTAAGTAAAAATGATAAGCCAGGTCTTCAAGGTAGGCATCGAACGAAAGATGAGGTGTGGGGACCAGATTGCTCGCATCCTGGGTGTGATCGTGAGCTGTAGCCGAAATAAGCTTCTCAAGGGTTTCGGCAATAGCCTCATGAAGCATCCTGCGTTCGCGTTTGAGCAACTGGGTATAAATAGCTCGCCGCGTCAGCGCGTGGCGAAAGGCAAACCGCTCGCCAGATTCTTCAACGACCAGTTGAGCGACAACCAACTCTTTCATAATGCGCAGGAGTTGCTGCTCGTCATATGAGGTAAGCTGCTGTAAGAGGGCAAAATCGAAATGCCGCCCCGCGACTGCTGCCAGCGTCAGCACATGCCTGGCAGATTCTCCCAGGTATTCTGTCCGCCGTTGCACGCCATCCTGAATGCTCTGCGGAACAGAAATCTCGCGAGAAGCACTTCGATTCCAGAAACCTGCCGCGTAGAAAATATCGCCCGCCGCGATCAGAGTAGTCAGCGTCTCTTCAACGAAAAAGGGATTGCCCTCGGTCAGTGTGAAGAGGGTATCCAGGAGCTCCCCGTGCAAGAAACGACGCATATCAAGGGACGTATGTTTCGTATCGAAAATAACTGCCAGCATCGTATCGACTTCGACGCGTGTAAGAGGCAGGAGTCGAATTTCCTGCGTGAGCCGCGACCTATTCATCTGGGCAAGCCAGTTGCTCAAGGATGGAGGTATTTCGTCATGACGATAGGTAGCAACAAGCAGGATCGATTGGGACAGAGCATGCCTTGCGAGCGAATGCAGAAAATCCAGGCTGGTATCATCGCTCCAATGCACATCTTCTATAATAAGGAGTACTGGAGACCGCGTTGAGAGACGGAGAAAAAAATTTGCCAGAACCGCGAAAAGCCGCCGTTTCTCCTGTTCAGGCTCAAGTTGTGAAAGAGGAATAGTTTGATCGGAAACAAATTCGGGTAGTAAAGGATAGATTTTCCGCACCAGGCTGTTCAGTTCAGCAGCAGGTATATCTGTTGGATGAGAAGCAAAGAGGGAACGTAGCAAATCGAGTAGAGGAGCATAGGGATAATTACTATCAGCAGGGAAGCAATTCCCTTGCAGCACGAGAAATCCCTGCTTTGCGGCATAGCCTTTAGCCTCGGCGACCAGGCGCGATTTCCCAACTCCAGCCTCACCGCTGATAGTGGTGACATGACCCTCTCCACGTTTTGCCAGATCGACAAGCCCGCGTAATGTTTCAAGTTGTCCCGCTCGCCCAACCAGGATTGGCGCGATGACGGACGGAGTGGCTGATGCCTGCATCGCTTTGATCCTCGAAGCTTTGCTCTATTTGTTTTTGTTGCTACACAAGCCGCATCAAGACAGCCTATTTTAGCAGGAATAGGACTAACACTGCAATGGTATTCTTGCTAACATTGGGATTGTGATATAAATACAATCTGAACCCTTGAAATTGGAAGTAGCCTGTCCTAGAAACGAAGAGAAATATGGCCATCGAAGACGCATTAGAACAATATCCACGTGTCCTTTTGACACGTCTTCCAACACCCCTACAGTCGCTCCCCCATTTGAGTAAGAGACTCGGCCCAAATATCTTTATCAAGCGCGATGATCTCACCGATATCACCCTGGGAGGCGACAAACCGCGCAAACTGGAATATGAGATCGCCCGGGCACAGGCACGAGGGGCCGATATGCTGGTAACCTGCGGAGCTGCTCAAAGCAACCACGCACGGCTGACTACCGCTGCCGCTCGTAAAGTAGGGATGGACTGCGCAGTGGTGCTAAGCAAGGATGAACGTCAATTCTTCCAGGGAAACCTGCTGACCGTTTATCTCATGGGCGCTCAAGTACATTTTGTCGAGACAAACGACCATTGGGACCTGGAACAGTATGTACTCGACCTCTGCGAAACCTTGCGTTCTCAGGGCCGCAATCCATATTATATTCCCATAAGCGGCACAACTCCTCATAGCTGCCTTGGCTACGTGCGCTGCGGACTAGAGATAGCCCGACAAGTATCCGAGCAAAATCTACAGCTCGACGCCATCTATTCGCCATTTGGCACCGGCGGCATCTTCACCGCGCTGCTCCTCGCCTTGCGGGAAAAAGGCATCGACTGTCCTATGATTGGAATCAGCGTTAACCGGAAGCGTGAACGTTGTTACGAGAGCCTGGAACAGTGGTGGAATGAACTCTGCCGCTTGCTTGAACGCGATCCTGCACGTTCTCGCGGGCCAATCGAGATTTATGACGAATTTGTTGGCAGTGGCTATGGCGACCCCACCGAAGCCTGCCTCGATGCCATTCTGCTGATGGCACAGACAGAAGGCATACTCCTCGACCCCGTCTATTCCGGCAAGATGGCTGCTGGCTTTCTTGCGCACCAGGGAGCCGGGCGCTGGTCTCCTGGTCAGCACATTCTGCTGCTGCACTCAGGTGGGATTCCCGCCCTATTTGCCTATTCCGAAAAGATCAAAGAGCATCTCGTGAAGCGCGGGGTAACAGTTTTATGAACCGTATTGATCGGCTGACGGCCATTATCCTGCTCCTACAGAGCGGGAGGCGTACAGCAAGTGAAATCGCACGACGCTTTGAAATCTCGAAGCGCACCGTTTTTCGCGATATCGAGGCGCTGTGCGAAATGGGCGTACCTATTATTACCGAATCAGGCCCGCGTGGTGGTTATACCCTGATGCCGGATTACTCCCTGGCGCCTCTGCAATTGACGCTGCGCGAGGCCCTTTTATTGCGCCTGGCGCTCAGCAGCGTCTCACAGCTTGCCGATACGCCTTTCAAACAGGAACGCGAGTCGCTACTGGCAAAAATGCAGGCGCTGATCCCCGCGCAGCATCAAGACGATACCGAACACCTCTTACAAACCGTTCGCCTCGACATTCCCGAACGCAAATATGCCACGCCATTCATTGAACTGCTCATCGAATGCGCACGCGACGGACAATGGCTGCAAATCTCGTACCGTTCTGAGCGCGGAACTTCACAACAATCGATTCTTCCTCGCCATCTCTATTCCGCAGCAGGTTTCTGGTACTGCGCAGCCTACTCATTCGAACGCCAGGAAGAGCGCACCTACCGCGTCGACCGCTTCATCGAGGCGCATAAAATCCAGGCGCCGGGAGCAATACAATCTTCCACATCGGCACTTCCCTATGGGCATCCTTCATATTCGGAAGTGCGCATCCAGCTTACTGCCCGTGGCGTGCTGGTCATGGAGCGCGATCCCCAACTGGGCGATAGCATCCAACCACTTGGAGAAGAGGGCGGATTGCTCTGCTTTCGCTGCCCGCCCTCGGAATATGACTGGCTGGTGCGCACGCTTCTCAGCCTTGGCCCCGATGCCGAAGTGCTTGCCCCCGATATTTTACGACAGCGCGTACAACAGGCAGCTTTAGCAATCGCGCAACGCTACTCATAAGCCCCACCCCGGACGCGAGAATGCAGTTTGACAAAATATTCTGGTAGTTGGCAAGCGGGCCGATAAATCGGCGGTGTGTACGATGAATCGGCCCGCACCCATTGCCGCAGTAGTTTGTTAAAAAGCATAATCAGGTCCCTGCACCCCGCCCTATAGACTCGCAATAGTGACATACTGCTGTCACCTTCCCTCATGTACACTCTATTCAGATGGAAGCCCCTTGCGGAACTGAACCATAAAGACAAGGTGCGAGATTCTTCGCTTCACTCAGAATGACATTGAGGTGAACTATAGCGACGAGGCGCGAGATTCTTTGCTTCACTCAGAATGACATTGAGGTGAACTATAGCGACGAGGCGCGCGGGATTCTTCGCTGCGCTCAGAATGACATTGAAAGGAAAAAACTATGGAACACAATTCACGCCTGCAAAACGCCCAGAACTTCACCTGGCTTAACGCTCGTCTGCTCGAACGTTACCTGTTCACCTGCCTGTTTGACAATGGCCCCAAAGAGCCTGTCCTGGCCGCACTGCGCGCCTACCAGAACGAGGATGGCGGCTTCGGCAACGCCCTGGAACCCGATAAACGCTGCCCATCGAGCCAACCGCAAGACATCGAAATCGCCCTGCATATCCTGGACGCCATCGATGCCATGCATGATTCGATGGTCACACGCACCTGCGATTACCTTGTCACCATTACCACTGCTGATGGTGGCGTTCCCTACGCCCTGCCGTCCGTCAATAACTATCCACATGCACCATGGTGGACGGTCGAGGACAACCCGCCGGCCTCTCTCAATCCAACGGCGGCTATAGCAGGGTTGCTCCTCAAGCACGGCATACAGCACCCATGGATCGAGACGGCATCAGAATTCTGCTGGCGTGAGATCGCGGCTACAGACACGAACGAATTTCATACTCTCATGCCCGTCATCACTTTTCTGGAATATGCTCCAGACCGCAAACGTGCTGAACATGAGCTACAACGCATCGCATCCCGCCTTATGCAGCCCGGCGTCGTCGAACTCGATGCCAATGCGGAGGGCTACGTGCAGAAGCCGCTGGACTGGGCGCCAACACCGCAAAGCTACTGCCGCCGTTTATTCGATGACGAAACCATCAAAAAGCACCTGACCGCGCTTACCGATCAACAGCAGGTTGACGGTGGCTGGCCGCTTTCCTGGGAAACAATTAGCTCAGCAGTCGAGGCCGAGTGGCGCGGGCGCAAGACTATTGAGGTTCTGCGGACGTTAGAGGCGTATGAGGGGAAGATATGACGAACTTGACATCCTCTACAGGTGTAAGTTCAGCAGCAAATTCCTCAATCTACTCCTTAGCAGGAGTATACCTGATCGCCGTCACTTCCGCTCTCGCGCATTCCTCACCTTGAGAAAAGAGGGAGCAATGCACGATCATCTTTTTCCCTCTTTCCTCTTTCACACGCGCCTGCAGTGTGACCGGAACGTCTACCGAGGCCGGTTTGAGATAGGTGACCTGGAGAGAACCCGTGATATAGATAATCGAGGGATCATCGCTCCATTCAAGCCCTTCCGCTCGATGGGCGAACATCATGGCGGTGCAGAGGCTATGACAATCCATGATCGAGGCGATGATTCCGCCGGAGAGAATATTGGGCCATGCTGCTGTATGATACTCACGCGGCTGCCAGACACACATCGTCTCCTCGCCATTTTCCGCCCAATAACTTTTAATCTGAAGGCCATGCGGATTGTTACACCCACAACCCCAACAATGACTGATGCTCCCTGAAAATACATCCTGGTATGCCTGTTGTGCCAATGCGATCTCGCTCCTTTTCCTACTCTACTATAGGAAAGCTTCCGAATTTGATAAATAGCTCCCTGCTTGCCTGATATGGTGGCAGCTTGATGGAGATTCTCTTCTACTCAATCACAAAGCAGGCCATCCCGTCAAATATTCACTCGCCATGGAGATAATCGAATTAACGAGCCACCCTATTGTGTCTCTGACGAAGCGAAATTGAAGACTAGAAGAGCACTGTGTCAAGTAGGATAGTTGGGCTACACTCCAGAGTTGAAAAATTGGCAGTCAAAATGCATCTCTAGAGTGGATGACAGAACAATAAACAGCAGGTACACTTTGTGGTGTAGGCAGAGCTGAACAGTGAGAAAGTCGAGAGAACGTTTGAGAGGATCCTCATTGGAAAGCAGCGTTGTTGAGGAGCGAACTCAGGAGGG
>DASRBN010000014.1 GCA_035653615.1 Ktedonobacteraceae bacterium
CGACCCCTGGGGCAACGTCACCACGCGCACCTCCAGCAGCACCACGGCGGCCCTCTCCTACGACCACCTCAACCGCTTCGTGGAATGGAATGCCGGCTCCACCAACCACGAATGGTATGCCTATGATGCCAATGGCAACCGCGTGCTCAAGCGCTCGACGAACAGCAGTGGCACGACCTACACCATCTACCCCTTCGGCCTGCAAGAGCACCTCTACAGCGCCAGTGGCAGCAACCTCTCCAACACCTATTACTACTTGCTGGGTGGGCAACTCTTAGGCGACCTGACCGCCAACGGCACCTATTTCTTGCTCACCGATGCCTTAGGTAGCGTGCTTTCCGAGATCACCTGGGCGGCAGGTGGCGCCTCGGTGCAGGCCAACCAATTGTTCGGTCCCTATGGCAACACACGCTACAACCCTGGCACCTTCAACACCGCCAAGGGCTTTACCGGCCAGTACAACGATCAACTCACCGGCTTAGATTATTTCCACGCGCGCTACTACGACCCGGTGGTGGGCGTGTTTCTCTCGGCGGACCCCGTACAGGGCAACCTGGCCGGCCTGAACCCCTACGGCTATGTGGGTGGCAACCCCGAAACCTATACCGATCCCTCCGGGCAGATGTATGTACCGGACCCAGGTGGTCAGGACCCGGGAAACCAGTGGCAGCACATTCTCCACAACTATGCGCCTCCCTCCGGCCCGCAGAGTTCCTGCGGCTCACAGAGCCAGTTGGACTGTGGCTGGGTCTGGTATCTGGTCCATGCCCATGCCAACACCAGCATCCAGGTTCCGGCTTCCACCTTGACCGGCGTCGGTTCGGTCGCCTGTGTGGGTGGGCGGCTAGATGTAGGGGGAGGAGGGTTTGCGCCGGCGGTGGGCATTGGCGGCATCACCTTTGGCATCGACATTGGGGTGCAAGGCGGCTTGAGCTTGCCATGTGGAGGAGGCACCGGTAGCGGCAGCATCCAGGTGACGGGTCAGGGGAGTGCTGCCGCCCCGGTAGGGGGATGTCTGACCCCAGTCTGTTTTGGGGAACCAAACGGCTCAGATGAGAGACCGGCCGAGGGGGGGAGCAGCGGGCAATGCGGCCCCTGCCGCCGATGAGGGATGTAGCTTTAGCGCCACTACTAAGGTAGCGACCGCGCAAGGTGAGCAGGCGATTGGGACGATCCGGCCAGGAGAGGAAGTTGAGGCCTATAATCCCCAGACCCAGCACATGGAACTCGAGCCCATCCTGCATGTGTGGATCAACCACGACCACGACCTGGTGGATCTGACGCTGACAACAAGCAAGCCAGCGCAGCATGGCAAGCCTGCGACCAGGACAAGCGAAGTGATTCACACCAACCAGAAGCATCCCTTCTTGACCAGGGAAAAGGGGTTCCTGCCGGTGGGGCAGATCAAATTGGGGATGCATATATTGCGGGCCGGTGGCACGTATGGGGTCGTGACGAGGTGGAAGAGTGTGCCTGGGGCCAGCGTGATGTATAATCTGGAGGTCGCACAGGATCATACCTTCACGGTGGGGAATGGGCAGTGGGTGGTCCATAACTCGGACTGTTATGATCTAGCCGCCAAAGCAGATGAGCTTCTGAATCAAGGGGGAAATATTAGTGCAGTCGCCACTTCAAATGTTAGAACTGCTGCAGGTGATATCATTACCGCAACAAATTATTCCCCGGGTGAAATAATGATTGGAGATACTCCTGCAGTAAGAAATCTATGGGGAGGGTGTTGTGCTGAGACCCATATTGGTGCTCGAATTGTGGAGGCACTAAGGAATGGAGGGGCAGTCGAAGGTGACGAAATCGTGATAGGATTACGCCATGCGGGAGACATCGGCCCATGCGGAAATTGCGTCATTAACTTATATACGCTGGCACGGGAAGCCGGTTATACAGTTAGAGTAAGTTTCTTTGACGGTTTAGGTTTTAATGTATGGACTTTTAATCCATAGTATTGAGCCCAGAGATGAACTTGAATGTGGCAGTTTGGCTTCTTCCTACTTGGCAGGCCCAATTGAGGCTCGGGCCTGCCAATCGGTTCGATTTGCTCTCATCCAAATTAACTATGGAGGCAAGAATGACCATCGACGAATCCTTAAAGACGTTGCTCATGCGTGATCAATGGGAACACTTCGCACACTCTGAATGTGAGCAAGTGGCTCGTGATCTTGATCGTTTGTTACCTGCTTCTTTCCATTTTTGTAAGGTTGAAAGATGTGTATTAGGTGATCAGCAACACCAGGTCGCGTTCTTTGAATGGGAGGGGTCTCCAGAAGGATACCATCATGCGTTTTTCGCCTTCCTTCCAGGAGGCGAGGTGACACTGGGCTATGATCGCGAACAACCGTTTGTGCCTACTCAAGAGCAATCGAAAAGCTGGAGCGAGGAAACAGAGGCTATGTTTTCCCTCTCGCTTGAAACCTTCCTGGATCAGGTAATGACGCCTCTTCGGCAGGTCAGCATCCAGCCGTTGCTTCTGGAAGTACTTGCTACGCCCCTGGCTCCCCCACCGATTTTTGATGAGGCTCTAGGTGCCTCGGGCGGGTGGAAACGTACGATGACGCCCATTTCTTTTGAAGAAGTCCTGGTGCGCATTTCCAAAGAGGGATTTCGTTTCCCCACCTCCGATGAATGGGAATATGCCTGTGCTGCTGGTTCACGGGCGCTCTTTCGCTGGGGAAACGCAACTCCTGGGTATGCGCCTCCTCTGCTGGGAAAGAAGAGGAAAGTGATTGGGTGGGATCTGCATCTGCGACAAAATGCTTGGGGGTTGTTCATTGCTCGCAATCCTGCTCATTGGGAATTCTGTATGGAGAAAGGGATCATGCGTGGAGGAGATGGGGGCCAAACCCTGCATGCAGGAGCAGGAACTTTTGCCGCATGGCTGACGTTAGCTTCTGCTTTCTCTCAAATATGGAATCAGCAAATCATCTTTGATGCCTATCTCAGGCGGGCTTTTCCTCTGGTATAAATAACTCACTATGAAGTGGCTGAAAGAACCTTTCACATTTCTTTCACCCACTAATCGTAACGAGTACATGAAATGAGCCAGGGAAAGTGCTGAGGCGAAAACTGCCTTTCTCAATTCAGCACTGTTGTGGTCACGTGACCGGCCGCGCCTACAGTGGCACCACCTGACCCAATGGTATGCCAGTAGCAGCAACCAGAACCATATCTTCACCGTGGGGATGGGGCAGTGGGTGGTGCATAATTGTGGAGGTGATCCTCCGGCTGGCTGGGAAAAATTGGATTACGGTTCTGATAATAAAGAAGGAGTGTCGGACTTTACACACATCGATGCGGCAGGAAATAGATTGGAAGTAACGTTCTATCACAATTCAGGAGAATTGCAAATCGCATGGATGGATTCACTTAGTCAGGTTAAAAGTCAACTTCCTGCCCTCGTCGATTGGCTTGGTGGTGATGTAACAACAGTCAAGGGATACATTTCAGATAACTTTGCAACTCACTTTTCACCGGTGTCGCGTGGAATAATGCTTGTTAATAGAATGTTCTCATCGGTTTTAGAAGGGTCTGGATTTACACCAGGTAGCATCGAAATCGAATCAGGAGGCAAAATGTGGATCGTTTTTAGCAGGTGATGGAATAGGGTAAAGAAATTTTATCCAAATTGATGCTGCTAAAAAGTAGGGCTTGACAAGCAGTGTCAATTTGGATAATGCCTGCTCCCAGTAGAAAATATAATCATAATAAAAAGGCTGAACTATATATTTCAAGATGCAAGATAGCATGCTATGCTGATGTACGCAGGCGAAGGAGGCATATCTTGGAAACTTCCCCAATGGATTCCTCTCCCCTAGAGCGTTATGGACACAATTTGACCCATATAGCACGCCAGGGAGTATTTTCTCCACTAGTAGGCTATGAGATATGCGTGTCACGCATTTTTGAGACTCTCCTCCGGCGGGAGAAGACCAACAGCAAATACAATCCATTGCTACTGGACCTTGATGGGATGCAGCGATGGCGAGTAGTTATCGAAGTGGTTCGTCGGATGACTGAAGGTGAAGCATCTAACCCTTTATCCACCTGGCAGGTCATTGCTCTCAACTATGAGGCGTTGTTTGCCAATATTCCCACTTCTCGCAGCAGTTATTCATTCGTATTACCAGAGCAGTCTTCGCCAGATGAAAGCCAATGGGAGGCGGATCTCGCTGGCCCTGTGTCGGAGGATATATTGGAACAAATGTTTGTCAAATACTGCCCTGGAGGATGGTGGCCTTCTTTAGAGAAATGGAACACTCCTGATGTGGTTCTTTCCCGACTTCAGGCGCTTTTTCTAGCAGTGCGCCAGCTAGAGGAACAGGTGGTGTTTTTTATCAATGATTTCCATCGGCTCATAGGAAGAGAGTGGGAACACTCTCCCATCGATGCAAGTAACTTGCTCAAACCGCTATTGGCACGGCGGGAGATACAACTGATTGGTGCGTGTACACCAACTCAGTATCAACATTCAATTGAAGGTGATGCAGCTATCTCGCGCCGAATGCAAGAAATTTACTTGCGGCCTGATGAGGAACTCGGAAAAGCCTGAATGTCCTGCAATAGGAGAATGATCAACGGAGAAATGAGTAAATGATAAATCATCTGCAAGTGAGAATGGCGGAGGTTGGAGAGGAAGTATTGAAGGACTGTGTTACTTTCTCAGCAGGACTACGATAGGGAGCGAATGGGCAAGGCGATGATTGTTAGACAATGCTCAGTTCGGAGAGGGTTATGCAGTACATGTCGTAACAGAGTATAAACCTTGCGATGAATGGTGCGGGCCGCATCTCGGAACCTGGGCGATGGAATTACAGCAGACCGCAGAAGCTAACGGTGCAAATGCTGGATTCTTTGTTTGGTATCATGAAAATGGGGGGATGCTTAGCCTCTTCTATCCTTAGCGTAGAGTCGACAAGAGGCAATACCAGGATAAAAACGACAAAATTGAAAAATGCCTCCAGGTACCGAAGCAAATCGTCTTAGAATATGATGACTATCAATGGTCAGACATAATAGCAAAAAGGACAGAGCAATCGCACCTAATTTATCGAATGATCTCTGGAAATCGTCATAGCTAGCTGTCTTTCAACGCTACAGAGGAATGCATCCCTCAGGTGGATTCAACATTTAGAGGCATTTATCCTGGGAAAGAATACTTTAAAGGACGAATATCTCTCCTACGAGGTATACTAAAGTAATTCTACGTCAGCGTGTCACCTTAGCTATAAGAGACTGATGAGTCCCTTTAGATGAGTGGTTTTCAAGGAAAAATGAGCCATGTTAGATAATGAAATACCGGTCAAAGTGCTCTATACCATGTATCAAGAAAACATTTTCTTCGATATTTTCCTCGATTTTCAAGTGTATCCTGGACTCTACGACCATGTGACGATCCTCCAGGATACCTGGAAAGGAGAGAAGCTGTATTATAATCTGGACAGATTTCTCCATCCTGACGTAAGTATTGATGCCAAAGACCTGGATGGCATCATGATCAGTGTCTGGAGTAACGGATTTCTCTATGCTGGTGGAATGTGGCAGGTCCATTGGTCTGCTGAGAGGAAACATTACTTTTTGACAGACATCTGTGCTGCCGGACTGGAATTGATAGAAGTTCGTACCCTCTTATCCCAGCAGGAATACCAGCTAATTGGGCAGGCCATTCAGCTAGCATTTGCGTATTGGAAAAAGAACTATCCAGATACTATTTTTACTCTCGATGAATGTGAGGAAATAGAGGGGCATACCTTTGAGTTGCATCGCCGAGCTCTTTCCAGCGAGCAACTTGATTGGCGAGAAGAGAAAACCTGGCACATCGTGATGAATCGTTTTACGGACGAGGGTCCCAACCCAACAAAATGTCACACGTTAGTCCGCTATCACCCGGAGAGGCCAGCAGAGGCGTCCTTGACGGTCGAGGAAGCCTGATTTTTCACGAAGCTCTTGTCAGAACGCGCCTGCATTGCTTACAAACAGAGGGGAAAAATAACCTGATTTAGACTCCCCTTGACAAACCATCCATATAAAAGTTACTCTATCTAACACGGATATATCCGCAACTGATATATTGAAACAAATCTTTCTGAAAAGAACATTGATGAAATTTTCCTGAGAGGAACCTTACTATGTCCATTAAAGCAGTTGTTTTTGATATCGGCGGAGTACTGGAAATTACACCCTCGACAGGCTGGGTTGAAAAATGGGAGGCGCAACTTGATCTGAAGCCGGGGGAGCTGCATGAACGACTCGCGGACGTGTGGAGAGGTGGCAGCCTGGGCACCATCGCGGAAGAGGATGTTCAAAAGCGTACCGGCGACATCCTGGGGTTGGATCAGGGGCAAGTCGAGGCGTTAATGGCCGATCTATGGGAAGAGTATCTTGGCACTCTCAATAGTGAACTTGCCGACTACTTCGCCGGCCTGCGCCCGCGCTATCGAACCGCCTTGCTCAGCAATAGCTTTGTAGGCGCCAGGGGCAAAGAGCAGGAGCGTTACCATTTTGCTGATATATGCGATCTCCTCATTTATTCTCATGAGGAGAGAGTAGCCAAGCCGGAGAGACGTATCTTTGAAGTGCTCTGCGAACGTCTAGGCGTGCTGCCGCAAGAAATAATCTTCCTGGATGACGTCGAGGCCAACATCGCTGCCGCTCGCGAGTTTGGTATCCATGCTATCCTCTTTCGAGAAACCAGGCAGGCCATCGCAGACATTCAGTTCTGCTTACAAAGCTCTTGAACTCCTGTCATCAATGTTGTTCGATACATATTGCGCAAAGACGAGCATATTCTGAAAGGAAACGACTATGAAAGCAATGACCCCCCATCTCGTGCTGGCTCCCGATGCGGCTATTGATCTGCAAATGCATACTACCTTTAGCGATGGCACCTGGTCGTCGGAACAGTTGATCGACTACCTGGTGCATGAACAATTTGGCCTGGCAGCTATCACGGATCACGACCGGGTGGATATCACCGCCATGCTGCAACACCTCGCGGCGGAGAAACAATTGCCGTTGCTGACCGCCGTAGACACGAAGTTCCCATTGATGGCCTTGAGGTCTATTATCCTGTCCATACACCGGAGCAGATTGCTATGTACCTCGATTATGCCCATACACATTACCTGCTAACCAGTTCCGGTTCGGACTCCCATGGCCCGCAGAAGAAACCCATCAAATATCCGGCAGAGCTGAGCCGCCGCCTGCTCGAACACCTGGGTATCCAAATCTCGAAGGCCTGAAGACCTACCTCCCACCATACATCAGCAGCACTCCCATCAAATCGAAGCCGAGCGTCATCATCAGCACGCATAAACACACCATTAACACAATTCGCTGCCACCTGTTTGTATGATATGCAAGCCTGGCATTGACAATGGGGTCTCGCCAACTATCAGGTTCTGATACGCCCATCCGTATAGGGTAGTGGCGTACCCTTGTGGCCGCCCTGGAATACAAACTTATCCTCGTCCCATCACACTCTATAAGTTGATCCGTGGAGGGCTGCGCGTATCCACCGGCAGTGATTGGCCCGCTCAGGTGACGAAGTCTCCTGTTGACGCTCATCACGCGGTCGCTGATCGCCTGCTCGAATGCGGTATGTAGTTCCTCTTCGCCAGGAGCGCGAAAGATGGATTGAACGGCTGCCATTGGAGTCGTCGCATACTGATCTTCCCACTGCGACATGGGATCAGCAATATATTCGATATTCAGACCTGTGCCGGACAGTTTTGGCATCACGCAATTCATCGTCTGTACCCTCCTCTTTACGGCGAGAGGGCGACCACCAGGGTACGCCCTTACCAGGCCCCGAGATGCTCTCTCCTGACTTACCATTCTTTCTGCTATCAAGCATAAAGGAAATGGTTGCTGAGTGCATGGGTCATGTGTCATATTCATTCGTTCGTCTTGATTCGTTCGTCAACTCAACCAGCCTGTCCTGGTAAATTCATCTCAGGTCTGTTATACTCATGGGTGTGTACGTTCAATGTACAAAGTTTTTGTATATCACCATCTGTGGAGACTGCCGGGTCACCCATCTAAAGGAAGCAAGCCAAAAGTCCTTTTTAAGCCTTCTTTTGCATTTCTGGCCGTTTCTAGAACATAGATATCCTTGATTTTACAAATACGTCTGGGATATCAAGGACTTTATCAATGCGTTTGGGAGATCGGACCGTGCGGCGTTTTCATCCATCTGTATTCGGCATACTCCTGCTTATCATTACCTTCCCCTGGCTCCTGGTATCTGGCGGTGCATTGGCAAACCATCCCCCAGCCCCTACCAACCCTGTAAGGACAGCGGCCTGTCCCTGTCCTGGTCGGAGTACGGGGATAGGAACAAGCCGCTGTCTCTACAGGGCCTGTCCTCTACAGCTTGACCGCCGGCTTCCCGTCCAGACCTTCAACAACAATAGCAACTTCAATGATGCCAACGCGAAATTTGGTTCGCGTTTTGACTTTATCATTTCGCCCGGCACCGATTCCGTGCAAAGCGGCACCGGCGGCCTCTTTCATGACAATAGCGCCAGCTATATTGTGGGCATCGCTCCCGGTGGCGAACATAGCACATCGATTTTTCATATGGGCAGGCTCAACGCCGCGCAGGGAGATAGCTACATGCTGAATGAACGCTGGACGCTTGGACTGGATACGAGTCGCTGGGAAGGGGACGCCAGCGACGGATCAGGCATGCACATCACCGTGGACTTCATCGACTCCTTTTTGGGCGAACCTGGCTGCACATTTATCTCCAATTGCGCCCGTTCCGTGCAGGATGACACCGTGCCCGTCCTGCTTATCGGGATCAGCCTGCAAAACACGAGCCACAAAACGCGGACCGGCAAATTTCTCTTCGGCAGCAATCGCCCTCTGTCCTCTGGTGATAATGGCTGCGTCCGGCACACCACGCCTGGTGGCACCGTCGTGAATGTCCTCTCATATGCCACCGGTTCCGATACAGCCGGCGGCACGCTCTTCCTGGCAGGAAATAACGCGCAATGGCATTGCAACACTGCTATTGCCGACCGCGCCGGCCTCTCCTGGCACTACAGCATCGGCCCGGCACAAACTCGCACAACCTATATGCTCATCGGCGGCTGGAACCCCAGCCAGAATCTCTTCATCAATACGCAGTTGCCGCCCGGCTGCCAGGGCGAGGAGATGTACGCGGCGCGCGAATGGGCTTCTATCAATCAGGTAGTGGATTTCGCCATCGACAATCTCTCCAGCGGCGATAACCTGTTGGGGCGCGCGCAGGCAATGGAGAACATCCTGATACAAAATAATGTGCTGACACCTGTGCAGCGCTGGGTAATCGCCGACTCGCTGCGCAGCTACAAAGCCAATACCTGGCTCGTAGGGCGGCAGGACTGCGCCGGAAACGGCTACGACGCGGCTGTCTACGAGGGCAACGCCGGCTTCCTCTCCACCGTCGATGTGCTGTACGATTATGGCTACTTCGAGATCAACCGCGTGCCCTGGTTCTTCCGCGGCGAGTTATCCACTGTGTTTAAGAATGCCACATCCGATGCGTTTGGCGTGTACTTCCAGCATGATGCCGGAGGCGACGTAGCCGCTAGCGGCGCTTGTGCGATAGTGGGTCATGGCACACCAACTATTCGCGCCTCCTGCTACCCCTCGCTTTTTGGCGGCTCGCCAATGCCAACCGAGGAAGATTCCAACGTCGCGCTGCTGGC
Organism: Ktedonobacteraceae bacterium; assembly: GCA_035653615.1. Classification (NCBI taxonomy): domain Bacteria; kingdom Bacillati; phylum Chloroflexota; class Ktedonobacteria; order Ktedonobacterales; family Ktedonobacteraceae; species Ktedonobacteraceae bacterium. Next base: position 9,708 of record DASRBN010000014.1, read on the forward strand.
CGCTTACTACGCCAGTCTCACAGGCGATATGTCTCTATTAACGGATAACAACCATGCCAACATGACATTGATCGACGGCGCCATGCTGCACAACCAGGCCGTAGGCGATCCCGCCACCGGCATTGCCTATAACTTCCAGGACACCAACACGACCTTTGACGACGAGCAGGATTGCCTGCATAACAACACCCCCGGCGCAGGCAACCTCTACTATCAAGGTCTCAAGGAAGCCGGCGCTTACCTTGCTACCGCCTTTCTCGATGGGCAGGTCGCGGGAGACAACAATGGCAATACCTGGAAGCGCGATGCCGCGAAAATCGAAAATGCCATGCTGCGCGAATATAAGACGCGTGGCTTCATCCCGCTCGCCGAGAACAACAACGCCTACAGCAATTGTGATGGGCGTTCGGTAACCCTGGGCGACGGCCTCTTTTACCTGTACCTCACCGGCCAGGATAGCGCGGTGAATCCCACGCTTTTACATGACCTCGCACAACAATATCCGGCAGACCTCAGCGCCAACACCCTCTCTTCACCGTCAATGATCGCCCTCGAATCCACGCGGGCCAATAATGCTTCATGTCCAGGCAGCGGCTGCCCGCGCTACGAATGGTTCAGCAAAGTCATGCTTTCGGGCATCGTTGCCGATCTCATCTATACGCAGCATGGATGCGCATCCTGCAAGCGCCTGGATGTGACAGACGCCGTATTTCAACTCAACGCGGGCTTCCCCCAAAATTTTGGCGAAGGCCTGCGCGATACCGGGCAACTCTGGCCCGGCAACTACTATCCACGCGGGCTGATTAGCTGGGCGTTTTTGGACGCGGGGTATTAGACCAGCTTTTCCCAGACATCATTCCGCTGCAAACAGGCATAAAGGACGGCCACCCCAATGAGCGGTACAAAGATGCGCGGGTCCTTGCCGAAAAGACCCAACGGAAAAGTAAAGGCATTGCCGACCCGGCAAAGATCTTCCTCACCGGCTGGTCGAATGGCGGCTACCTGACAACGATACCCGCTGCACACCGCGCCAGATGCAGGTCTATGAAGCAAAGATGAAGCAACTGGGCAAATCCATCGAAGTCCATTGGTTCGACGCTGGTCATGGCACATCCAGCGTCGAAGAGCGCATCAAACATCAAGAGTTAATGCTTGATTTTGTGTATCGCCATATCCTGATGAACTTTGACGACCAGACAGGGGAATGAGGAGAAGCCAGTAGCAAGGGAGTGGTGATTTTAAAGAAGAGGTTATATTTTTCTTAACGCTCAGTGCCTGCCTGTACAGGCGTAACAAACAAGAGTCATCCCCAATCTTCGAGGAGCCATGGAGAGGGCGACCACCAGGATACGCCCTCTCCCCCCAATTCGGGATGACTCTTATTTGTTATGCCCGCACATCCTTGCGCTTCAGGAAGTAAGCGATCAGCAGGCCAAGTACGACGATCATCGCCGCCAGGAAGAACCAGCACAGCAGCAGGTGCGCGACTGCCTCTCCCTGGCTGTGCGTCGCGAACAGCGTGCCCTGGAATGAAAAGGTGTCCCCGTTGATGCGGTCCCCGTGAATACCTATTGAGGTCCCCATCGCCGCCATCGACCAGCGCGCCGCGAAGAAACCGGCAATGAATTGCATGATCGGCCCGTTGATCTCGAAGATGATGCCGGAGAAGATCACCTGCGGGATCAGGATGATGGGCACAAAGCTCATCGCCCGGTCATTGTTGGGCACCAGCGCCGAGATGGCTAAGCCCAGCATCAGTCCGGCCAGCGATGTCAGCGCCAGCGTAATATAAATCTCCAGCGTGACTGGCAAGAAGACGCCCTGGTGGAATGGCGCGACGACAGCCACCATGATCACCAGGATCGCGCTTTGCAGCAGGCTCAATGTTCCCAGCACGGCTATTTTGGAGAACATATAGGGCACGATGCCCAGATTCACCGTGCGCTCGCGCCTATAGATCGGCGCTTCCTTCACGATCTCGCGCGCTCCATTGATGGTGCCGAACATCACCGCCGCGAACGCCATGATAAACAGGTATTTCTGCGCATCCTGTCCTGATCCGGGCAGAATCACATCTTGTACCGCCTGTATTGGCGTTTTGCCGGGAAAGTTTCTCTGCAAGACTACCTGTCCCTGCGGGCTGTTGAAAAAGTTCAGCACATCCTGGCAGTTTAGCGAGTTTGATCCCGCTTTTTGCGCGATTGGCCTCCCGTTTATGTTTGGGCACGTCGCAACGCTGGTTGCCGTGAAGGTGTTACCTCCGCCTGAAAGCAGCATCAGGAACAGGATCAGGCCGATGACCGGCGCCTGCAAGAGCAGGATCAGCAGGTTGCCCGTGTCGTTCTTCAGCAGTTCCAGGTAGCGCTGTGAGAGCAGCGAGAACTGCTTCCACGGGTTGCCGCGCTTGGGTGGCTTGACGGCGGCCGTTTCTTGCGCCGTGTTGACGCGAGCGGCAGGTCCCGTGTTCAGCGGCCCTATCACGTACTTCTGGTAGTCCGGTGAGGCCTTGAAACGCGCCTCGGCTTCGGCGGGAATATTGGGGTTCTCGTCGGTCGGCTCGAGCGCGCTATAAATTTCGGCGAAGTCTGTTTTGCCGAAGTAGGCTTTGGCGTCGTTGGGCGGCCCATAATAAGCCAGGCGACCCCCCTGCGCCAGGAAGCAGATGTAGTCGCAAGTGTTGATGTTATTGGTGGCGTGCGTCACCAGTATAATAGTATGTCCCTTGTCGGCAAGATTGCGCAACAGGTACATCATCTTGCGGTCGAGGCCGGGATCAAGGCCCGATGTCGGCTCGTCCAGGAAGAAAACGCTCGGATTGGCGAGCAATTCAAGCGCAATCGACACGCGCTTGCGCTGGCCGCCGGACAGTTTGCTGACCAGCAGACCGCGGCGGTGCTTCATCTCCACATCTTCCAGCACCTCCGTAATACGCTGCTGGATCTGCTCCTCGGTAAAGTCGTCGGGCAGGCGCATCTTTGCCGTATAGTAGAGGGCGCGTTCGACGGTCAAATCGCGGTGGACGATGTCGTCCTGCGGCACATAGCCCAGCTGCGTGCTGAAAGCGGCCAGGTGGTGATAATAGTTCTGGCCGTTGTAGAGGACGGCTCCTTCCTGCGCGGGGCGCAGGCCGTTGAGCGCATCCATGAGAGTAGATTTGCCGGCGCCGGAACCACCCACCAGGGCGACAAATTTGCGCGGGGGAACAACGATAGAAATATCGTTGATCAAGATCGTTTGTTTGTTCCCCACCTTCTTCAGGTGCAGCGCATCGATACGAATGCCACCGCTCTCATCATGCTGCGTCAGTTCTGTACCCGTGAAGGTCAGCTTATAGGGACCAATACGAATCTCGTCTCCTGGACGCAGCACCTGGTTCGAGACGCGCTGACCATTGACATAGGTATGATTGGTACTGCCGAGATCCGCGATACGATAGCCTTCAGCAACCCGTTCCAGGCGCGCGTGGTGGCCCGAAACCTGTGGGTGTTGCAGCACCACCATATTATCAGGCGCGCGCCCAAGCGTAATCACCGGAGCGCCCAGCGGGATTGGCCGGATTTCCGGCACAATATCCTGCGTAGCGCCACTGCCGTCATTAAATGCCAGCGTCACCAGCGTCCCATGTTCATCGCCGATACGGAAGATATCCCCGCGCGCCAGTGGTTTGCGGAATTGCTGATCCCCCCGGATGTGACGGCCCTGGTACAGCAGGCCATTCAGCGTCTTTCCCCGCGCGGGATGGGGATGAACCAGCACCAGCTGGTTGCCCTCACGCACAATTTGCGCGTGGAAGCCCGAAACTACCGGCTCATTGATCACGATATCATTCGATGGATCGCGCCCAATATTTATCACCTGTTTTGTCAGCGCGACCGCCTGCTTATCGGGATGCACATTTGAGCTCACTTCCAGCGATGGCAGGCCTGGTACAGCACCACCGGCAGGAACACGCTGGGTGCCCGATGGCGCTGCCTCCGTAGCAAATCCCTGCTGTCCTCCATATGGTGGAACCGGAGTTGGCGCGGCCTGCTGCGGAACCCCCGGAGTGGAGCGGATGGCTTGCTGCTGCGAGGACGGCGTGGGCGGGTACGCAGCGGATGACGAAGGAGCTGGCGTCGTGAGAAATTGAAAGGTTGTGCCGGCCCCCAGACCAATCGTATCGCGATCAGAAATGGTTGCCCTCTGCACGTTCTGTGAATTGACAGTCACAATGTTTTGTGGCGATAGTTTTTCAATACTCCATTGCCCCCCGGCATATACCAGTCGAGCATGGTGTCGTGAAACAGATGGGTCGCTTACCGAAATATCATTAGTAGGCTCGCGTCCAATCGTAATCTCGGGCTTACTGATCGGATAAACACTGCCTGCCAGCGGTCCGGTAAGAAATCGTATTGAAGCCAACCCTGGAAGATTATTGACGACGTCCATAGCCAGTTCCCTCGCTATTCTAGGGCGACCGGTAGAGTGCGGATTGATCCAGCACGTCGTGCGCCCCTGCCCTACACGGCTCTACCATGCCGCCCTAAACGGTCTTTCGACATTGGATTGTTGGTAGAACCTGACCAATGAAAACGGTTCATTATGTAAACCGTCGCCTATTATACTGTAGCGCTAGATGGCTGGCAAGTAGGGACGAGCCGCTGTCCCTACTGTTTATGCAGTGTAATATTTCCTGTACCTACGTCCAGCTTCAATTCCGCCGCGGAAGCTGGCGAGCCGCCAATAAGCGGACCGTCATAGGAGGCCGAATTATCGCTGCTGGGGATGGTGAGGCCGAAAGCAGTACCGTTGATCGAACCTGTATTGGTAGCAGCGTTCAGCGTGATATTGGTGACGGCCGGCAGTGTCACATCCAGGTTGCCTACCTCAGCTTGAAACGTATACCAGGGATGAGGATTGTTATCCGAGGTATTCATGCATGGAACAAGCGACGTCCCGGTGCTGGTATCCAATGTTCCATTGAACGCCACATTCCCTTGATTGACGCGTAAGCAAGAGCCGGCGGCCAGCTCTACCTGCTGCACGTTCAGGTTACCGGCTATCGTTGTGAGATTGAAAGTGATTGATGCGCCGGAAGTCCGCGGTAAGGTAAGTGTGATATCGACAGAATCGCCGCTATTGTTGCCCTGTTTAGGGATGCTGGCATTGATGGTTACATCTGATTTCACAGGTTGTTGCACCGAAACATTGATGCGGCCAAACTCGCTATTAGCAGCGCTGGCGCTGCTGGCCGTCACCTTCTTGAGCGTAGTCAGTGTTGGCGCCTGCACGCTTGAACTGACCGCCACATTGATATTGCCAACCTCGTTTTGAATCTGCACCAGCGTGAGATTGGAGGTAGGCAGCAATTGCGTATGCGACTGGGTATAGGCCTTGCTGGTAATGCCATTCAGCACATTACCTCCCAGCGGCGAGCGCAAAAACGTGACAATCAGGATAATCGCGATCAACCCCAGCATGATCAGTCCGCCAATGCAGCCGATAAGTACGGCAGAACCAAAGCTACGACGGCGCGGCGCAGTTTGCCGCCCTGTCGCAGGCGCGGCCCGTCGACGTCCCGGCCGCCTTTCCATCTCCTCCCATTCCAGGTCGCGTTCGCGGGTGCGGGCTGCCCGCGGCGCTGCATATCCAGGCCCCGGCCCGGCCTTCATTGTTGTCCGTTCAGACGGTGCTGAAGGATCACGCGCACCAGGCCAATCTTCCTCGCCCATCTCCTCAGCATACATTTCAGGCATAGCGGCGTGCGCGCGGTAGCCCCGCGAGGGTACATCTCCCCTACCATAATTCTCTTCATAAGGAACTTCTGGAGAAAGAGGGCGCTGTATCGACCGGCTCGTATTCTGCGGCCACGTGCGTGAATCAGCTGTACTCCTATCTCTGGACTGAGCCGGATACTGGCCCTGTGCCCTGCCGCGAGTATCCGGCTGGGAGGCAGCCCTGTTCGCATCACTCGCCTTCGATTGGCGCGCCCGTTGTTTGAGCCGTTTGAGCCGTTGATATGCCTCGTAAGAAGTTTCTCTTACAGGTTCGTCCCACGGGCCGCGCGTGCCGGAGTTATCTCTGCTCATAGCCGTCCTTTTCGCTTAGAATGACAGGCCCCAGATCGTGTCATTCTGAGCGCAGCGAAGAATCTGTGCCTCGGGTCGCCGGGATTCTTCGCTGCGCTCAGAATGACACGGCCAACTTTGTTCATCAGGTATTTCAACCGCGCCTTATCAATTCATACGGGGAAGACTTTCTTCCCTCCATAAGAAAGGCGGGCACAATTGCAATAAGACACACAATACCGGCGGCCAGGAAGATAGAGGTAAACACCTCGTGTGCCGCGAAGGTCACATATTTCAGATACGCGGTCGTATAGGCCGGGCTGAGTACGGTCGTTCCCGGCGGGGGCCGGAATGCAACCAGCAGATCGTGGAATTTGCCCAACCCCCAGGAAGTGAGCGCCGCGAGGCCTAGAATCATGCCTACCATACGCAGAACCGTCACCGTCGATGAGGCCATGCCCATCTGCCGCTTGTTGGCCGCGTTGATAGCGGTCGTGCTGATCGGCGCGATAACCAGCCCAAAACCCAGACCGCAGATAACCGTGCTGGTGGTAATCTGCAGCCAGCCCACATTGGCCGGCCAGAGGTGCATCAACCAGAAACCCAGAGCCGCCGGAATCAATCCCACTATGGCGGTCAACCGGCAGGTTATGCGCCCACACAGCCACCCACCTATTATAGCACCTATAGGAATCATAACCGTGAGCCGCAGCAAGGCAAGGCCGCTATCGATAGGGCCTCCTCCCAGCACCGTCGCGACGAATAAAGGAATATCGACCATAGCGATAATCAGCGCGGCCCCCACCAGTAAACTCACCAGCGAGGAAGCGGAAAAAGTTGCGCGTTTGAAAAGCGAGAGTTCGATGAGGGGCAAGTTACGACGCTCTATCATCACTTCCAACACAATGAAGATTGCCAGCAACAATAGAGCGATACCAATAAGGACAGGATTGTTCTCTATTGGAGCCTGGTTGCTCGCCGTGCCTGTTATACCGGTCGTAGATGTGATCGCTTCTTGCGATAACCCCAGGCTCAGGCAGATCAACGAGGCTCCAAGCAGCAGTGCGCCCAACCAATCGATACGAACGCGCCCCCTGCCAACTCTCGCGGCCCCAGTAGGGGCAGGGGAGCTTGCTCCGCCCTCGGCCACCGCGGATGGCTCCCCATCCGCCACACCTCCCACCCCTACCCGGTACGTCCCGGCGGGAACAAACAACCAGATCGCAATCATCAAAACAAATACAATCGGCAGGTTGATGTAAAAGATAGCCTGCCAGCCCCAGTTCTGCACGATAACCGAGCCATAGAGCGGCCCCAACACGCCGCCTGTTTCGGTCACCATACCGATCAGACCCAGCGCCAGGCTGCGCTGCTTTTCGCCGTAATAATCGCCTGCCACCGCCATAGCGATAGGGATGATGGCTCCTCCACCCGCCGCCTGCACAAAACGCGCCGCGACCAGCCATACCAGACCCGGTGTAAGCATGTTGGGATCGCTAAAATCACCCGGCGCGGCAACATTGATGCCGATGTGCTGCAAGAAGCTGATATCGATATTGTCCCCAAGTATGGGAGCAAGACCGCAGAAGAGCGAGCCGAAGCCAAAGATGCCCAGGCAGATAAGAAACACACGCCGCCGTCCATAGATGTCTGAAATGCGACCCATGAGCGGCATCGCAATCAGATAGCCGAGCAGGTAGCCGGTAATAATCCACGCCGCGCGATCCAGCTGCGTCGTGGAAATTTGCAGATCAGCAATGATGCTGGGCAAAGCGGTCACGACAACCGTTTGATCGAGAGCGGTGAGAAAAACAGCGCTACATGCCGCCAGCAATGCCAGCAGTGCGCTATCACGTTGTAATGCGAGGCGCTGCATATCTCTATTCTCTCCTTGTATGGTTTTCCTACGCTATCGGCGCTGGTACTCGGAAAACACCCGGCGGTGGCGAAATAGTGATTTGCTCGTTAAACTTTGAAAGTTTCAGGGTGCGAACGGTCTTAGCTGTATCGCCCTGCGCTGCCACTCCTTTTATAATGATCTGATAGGGAAGGTTGTCGCTCTTGCCGATGCAGGTGGTTACATCGTCAAGCGTTCCCGCGGGCGCGCCCCCCCCCGTGATACCCGCGAGATATTTAGGATCGAGTTTTCCGTTGAAACTCCAGCAATCCTTGCCATCAACCTGCGATGATGTAGGTGTTGTCGGGTTCTGAATATGGCCTATAATCGCGGAAACGCCCGTCTGCGGGTCCGAAAGCGTGCGAGGATCGAGCAGATTCGTAGTGGGCTGCCAGATGCCCAGCAAATTAATGTATTGCTGGCTGCCGATGGCGATGATCTCCACCGGCACGACCGAACCGGCTACCAGCGCTTTCGCATTGGCATGCAGCTTATCAGGCACCACTATATCGCCATCAGCGCTCTGAATTGGCAGCGCACCGCCGGTACCGGGATTCTGGATCGCAAGATTGAAGTGATATGATTTGACTTTCTGAATCGCGGCCTGCGAATTTTTAATCAGCGTATGAACATCCGGCGTCGATGAACCACTACCCCCTCCACAGGCTGCCAGTACGAGCATGAACAGGATCGCGAGACCAGGTATATAATATGCCGGGCGCAGCTGTTTTGCCGGTCTATTTTGTGAAGAAATCTGCCGTCTATGCATGAATAGCTCCTTTATAGTGCAAACAGGCTCTATTTTAGGAAACGTTTGGAAGAGAGGCAAGGTTCTATTCTAGTAAAAACCAGTATTATGAACTCAGCCTGATCAATCCTCGCTGCGCGGCTAATGAGACGGCCTCAGTACGATTGGTGGCACCCAGCTTGCCCATAATAGAACTGACATGAAATTTGGCCGTCCGCTCGCTGATCGTCAAACGAACCGCGATTTCTTTATTAGGCATCCCCTGCGCCAGCAGCGCCAGCACCTCAAGTTCGCGCTCGGTAAGCGCCTCGAAAGGAATATCCTCGTAGGGACGACCACGAGCGCGATCCATCGATTCTCTACTATGGTCGCCCGTTCCGCTCTGAATCGCGCCCGGTGTCCTGTTGAAATTACCGGCGCCCCTGTGTTGCCCCATATGCCTCAAGAGTTTCGAGGCGACCACCGGCTGTAGCAGCGAGCCACCCTGCATAGTGACGCGAATGGCATTGAAGATATCTTCGCGGGGCGCGCCCTTGAGCAGGTAGCCATCGGCCCCCGCTTCCAGAGCCGAGATGATACGCTCATCGTTATCAAAAGCCGTGAAGACGATGATACGAGGGGCGGTTTTTTGCCGCCCCTGCGCGCTCTGTTGCCTGACGCGCTGCCGCAAACGACGAATCGTCTCGACGCCATCGATGACCGGCATTTCCAGGTCGAGCAGGAGAATATCGGGCTGCAGTTCGAGCGACAGGCGCAGGGCTTCTTCGCCGTCAGCCGCCTGTTGTGGCGTGCCGATTACCTCGAAGTCCGGCTGCGTCTCCAGGACAGCGCGTAATCCTTCGCGCACAATAGGGTGATCGTCGGCAAGCAAGATGCGAATCATTGTGAACTCGCTCCTTCTCCTTTCGTCTTACCTGAGTGCGAAGCACCGTCCGCGGACGAGCGGCGCTGGTAGGACGGATCAGTACCAACTCCCAGCGGCACGCAGGCGGCGATGCAGGTGCCCGCGCCTGGCTCGCTCTGGATACACAGCACTCCCCCAAGCAACTTCACCCGCTCGCTCATACCCGTCAGGCCAAAATGATTCCCTGACTCGCCTTCGCCGGAAGATGACGTCACCTCGTCGGGATTGAAGCCGCGGCCATCATCCTGAACATACAGGCAGAGTTCATCGTCCTCGATGCTGAGCGCGAGCGATATATGCTGCGCGCCAGCATGTTTATAGGCGTTGGAGAGCGCTTCCTGGGCGACGCGGTAGATACCGGCTTCCAGGCGCGGCGGCAGCATAGGAAAATCACTGGCCGGTATTGAGCGATATTCGACCTCGATGCCCGGTATGGCAGTTTCCCGCGCCAGCGCTGCCAGCGCTTCGGACAACGTATGCCCTTGCAGTGGAGCTGCCCGCAGGTCAATAACGGATCGCCGGGCCTCCTCAAGGTTCTGGCGGGCCAGCGCCAGGGCGCGCAGGATAGCCTCGTGCGCTCGTTCTGGCCGCGACGTTACCAGCAGATCGGCGGTTTCAAGTTGCAGCGTAATTGCAGCCAACCCCTGGGCGAGCGTGTCATGAATCTCGCGCGCCAGCCGGTTGCGTTCCTCGATAGTCGCCAGGCGCGCGGCGGACCGTGTATGTTCGGCGGAAAGGCGAGCGCGCTGGATGGCAAGGCCAATCTGGTCTCCAATGATGTGTAGCAATTGCAGCTCTTCCTCCGCCAGTTCGCGCCAGTCTTCACTGGCAACATTCAGAACACCAATGGGAGTATCGCCCGCGTAGATGGGGATGCTGGCATGGAAGCGCAGTCCCAACGAAGAGGGGTCCTTATCGCGCTCGGCATTTTTCAAGCGGCTGCAGCGCAGGACGTTGATATTGGCCGCCCCCTCCAGGTCGCCTGCCAGAAATGTATCAAGGCACAGGCAAAATCCGGTCATGCGCTCCGGGTGATCCGCGAGATACGGTGGAAGAGCCTGGGCAGCGGCAAGATAGGGCGAGCCTGCCTCATCCAGCAGCCAGACCCAACCCGTCTGCAAGCCGAGCAATTTGGTAACCTGCGCCAATACTTCCTGCAAGGCTTCATGCACATCGACCTTGCGATTCAAGTGACCGGCAATGGCATAAAGAATCGCAAGGTCGCGATTGCCGCGCAGCAGCGAAGTCATCGTTTCCTGCTGTTCAGGAGCGTCAACCTGTGGTGATGAAGAATCTCTTTGTGCCGTGATGTCTTCTGGTTGAGTAGCCATGCTCCTATTGTATAACTCACCCAGAACGACCGCAAGGGCATCACACGTGAGGGCTTTCAAGAAACCTGCTGACCAGTACTGCCGCCTCTTCCTCATCCCCATTTGCCACCCAGACAATCCTCGTATCGCGACGAAACCAGGTCAGCTGGCGCCTGGTAAAATCGTGAATAGCATATTTCAGGCGCTGCACCATTTCATCTTCGCTCGCATATTCTCCCCGTAACAGGCGGCTGATAAAGCGATACTCCAATCCCAGCGCTTCAAGACGCTCGTGACTTACGCCTTGCGCAAGCAGATCGCCCACCTCCTGCACCATACCCTGCCGCATGCGTTCATCCACGCGAGCATCGATACGCTGGTAGAGGATATCCCTCGGCCACTCGATACCCAGCAGCAGCGAGCGATAGAGGGGCGCGGATATCGCCCTTTGCTGGGAGAAGGGTTTGCCCGTGATCAGGCAGACCTCGAGCGCGCGAATGACCCGGCGCGGGTTGCGGCGGTCGATTGTAGCGGCGCTTCGCGGGTCAAGCTCCTCCAATTGTGCCAGCAGATCAGGCAATGGTCGCGACTCGAGTTGCGCCCGCAGTTCCGGCTGCGGTGGCACAGGGGGAATATCCAGGTGGTCAACCACAGCCTGAATGTAATGCGGCGAGCCACCGACGAGGAACGGTTGATGACCTCGTGCGACGATATTAGCAATGGCGGCGTTAGCCTGCTGCTGAAACTGTGAAACGGTATAGATCTCGCGCGGATCGGCAACATCCAGCAAATGGTGGGGCACAAGCGCGCGTTCTTCAGGCGTCACCTTGGCGGTGCCAATATCGAGTCCGCGATAAACCTGGCGCGAATCGGCAGAGACAATCTCGCCATCAAAACGCCGCGCCAGGGCTATGCCCAGCCCGCTTTTGCCCGACGCCGTTGGCCCAAGTATAACAACCAGGTCTTGTAGGGGCGGGGGCGAAATTGGGGTGGAGTGGGAATCTTTGTGGTCGTCCGCCTCCGGGGATATCATACTCATGGAATGGAATAGTTCTGCGCGATCAGCATATCGGCGCGCCGTACCAGCAGTACGACCACAGCTATGCCGAGCGCGATCAAAAAGATTGAGATCAGGCCATAGGTAAGGCCGTTCGCCAGCGCCAGCCCAAGCGCCGCTCCGATAACAACCGCAAACGCCATAATTAAGCGCCGCACGAGCCGCGTGGCCAATATTACGATCTTAAAGATACGATTGCTTACGCGCGGAGCCGTACCAACCGTGGCTCCAAGGGCCGCGACGAGCAGCATGATGAAGAGTTGCAGGGGCGGCGCCGCCGGAAATGCCAGCATTTGCCAGGCGCCCTGGCTTAAACCCAATGCCGCCAGCGCCAGCGCCAGGCCTGTACAGGCACGATTCAGCGTTTCGAAGGTATTCCAGGTGCGTTTCCAGTTGGCAATAATTGCTCCCAGCGTCGTGAACGGCACCAATCCGAGCAAAATTATCCCGAACCACGCGCTGGGCGGCAGGAACGATACATGCGCCAGCGGCGGAAGATGCGCCAGGAACAGGTAGAAGAATGCCGCGCTCATAAAGGCCATAGCAAATGTCAGGCCATAGCCCATCCCGGCACGTTGCCGTGTCGATGCTTTCAACGGCTCCCACCCGCCACTACCGGGCAGCCCAAATTTTGTCTTATACTCGCTGTCTCTCGCGCTCGCGTAAGGGGCGTTCGCCTGCATCGTCGCCTGGGGCGCCATTTTCGCGGCACTTCTGCCTGTAACCACCGTGGAATCCAGCATATCATCGTCTTCCTCCGGTAGCGAACCCTGTGCCTGCGCTCCTCTACCGCGTACCGTTGTCGTGTTCGTTGTATAGCCCAGAACATCTACCTCTACCGTGACGGGAATCTCTCGCTCGCTGTTGGCCGGGATAATGTTGATCGTTCCTGTATAGTGCGTCGAACCACGCAGGCGTGTGGTATCGACGCGCACGCGAACAGGCGTGCTCATGCCGTCGAAGCTGCTCGTGTCGATAATAATCCAGGATTCCACGGGACGAATTGTTCCACTGACCAGCGCGCCCCGGTCTCCCGCGATTGTAAGCAATATTGGCGCCGACAGCCCCGGATAGACCTGCCCGAAATCAATCGTTTTGGGCCGCACGATGACATCGTTTCCTGGCTCGCGCGACCTACCCCCACGGCTCCCGCGCGTGCCGGGCAGCGTGATGCGCGATCTTGTGCTTGTGGCCAGCGTCTGACCATTGTCGAGGGCCTGCATGCCCGATTGTGTGCGTGTATGCGCGCTCGGCCCCATCACAGCCTGCAGGAAGCGGTTGACGGCCATTTCGGGATCGCCGATGGTCGAGCGAATGCGCCGGGCAGTACGCGCCAGTTCCGTCGCCCCTATCTCTTGCAGCCAGGACTCGATCTCGCCATCAAACAGGTACTCCGCCGCCTCTTCCGGGAAGTGCGCGCACAGCTCGGCCAGCTCTTCGGGCGTCGTGGCCTCGCTGCCGGTCTCAAAATGGAAGGTGCCTACCCCCAGCAGGGCGCGCCGGAAGACCACGATGCTTTCGTAACGATCTTCCGGTCGCAAGGCCGTGGCTTTCTCCAGCGCGCGCGCGACCGGCGGGGATATCTGCGGGAATTTTTGATGCACGTTGCTCAGCCCGAAACCACTGTCCGGCAACTGGTAGGTCATCAGCTGGAACAGCGTCATCGCCAGCGAGTAGATATCTGAACGCACATCAGTCTGCGCGCTGCCATACTGTTCAGGCGGCGCGAATCCAGGCGTTCCCAACAGTTGTGTATCCTGCGAGCTGCTGGCGCGGAAGAGACGCGCGATGCCGAAATCGATCAGCTTGATGCGCCCGCTGCGCGTCAACATGATATTGCCGGGCTTCATATCGCGGAAAATCACCGGCGGCTGCTGGCTATGCAGGTATTCCAGTACATCGCAAAGTTGCCGCGCCCATCCCAGCACGCGCCGTTCCGAAAAGGGGCCGCCATTCTGCTCCAGTAGATTCTCCAGCGTATTGCCATCGATATACTCCATCACCAGGAAGTGACGCGAACCCTCGGTGAAGAAATCGGTAAAGGCGGGCAGGTTGGGATGATTCAAACGCGACAGGATTCTCGCCTCGGCCAGGAAATTCTGGATTGCCTGCGCCTTCTCGTTCTCCTGTACGTTTGAAAGGCTCATTTCTTTGATGGCACACAGGTTGTTCCGCGGGTCTTTCGCCTTCGTATCGCGCGCCTGGTAGACCGCCGCCATGCCGCCATGCCCGATTGTCCGCATGATGACATAGCGCCTATGCAGCAGGGTACGCGGGTCCAGTTGCCCCGTCTGCGTGCTTGTATTGTCATTACCATTATGCCGGCTGATGATGGTAGTCCCTCGTCTCTCTCAAGATTGCCCTTCAGTATAGCATACAAGGCGCGCTAGATAGAAGTCCTGTTTTTGTGAAGGCTCCTTCCACTTGAGCATGACACAATCCAGGGACTTGTATGGCGATACGCTCGGGCATACATTTATTATAACGTAATTCCGCGTTGATTATTGAAAAATATAAACATGAACGACTCGCTACATACATTTGCTCGCATAGAGCAGACAGATGTTCTTAACAGGCTATTCTAAATGACCGCCTTGAGCCTGGTAATGAATGCATGAATTTTCACAAGCACTACCGAGAAGTATCAGCGAGTCATGTCATGCTGAGCGCAGCGAAGAATCTGCATTCGTGAGCGCCAAGATTCTTCGCTGCGCTCAGCATGACATGATCCAGGTGCTCAGAATGACATGATCCTGGCGCTCACGAATGACACGAATGGATTTCCTCATTCTGTTGTCAAAATTCATCAGTCGATCTCAATCCTTATGGACAAACGCAACAAGGGTAATATTTTGTTTATGTGAAGCGCATCCCTTGCAATATGCTCATAAATTCTTATCATTAGAAATATATCAATGGGTTTGTCCCTTGTAACCCGTGTCCGTAGGTATGTTCTAGATAAACGGGGTACAGCCTTCTTGCCCCCAGGGCAGGACATCCCCGTTATCATCTCGTAGGTCGTCCTGTAGCGTTGTCCCTTGTAGTTTCCTCTCGTAATGATGTCGTCTGGTTCTATCCAAAGGAGCAACCATATGGCAGTCGAGTCCTCATCCTCATCTTCAGAACAAACAACCCTGCGTCCTAATGCGATTGGTCTTCCTGGCGTTTTATTCCAATCGATTACCACCATGGCCCCCGCTTCCGCCGTATCGTTCAGCCTGGGAGCGGCGGTGATTTTTACCGGCGGCGCACTGCCTCTGGCCGTGCTGATTGCCCTGCTCGTCTGTTCCCTGATCGCGTTAAACATCGGCGCGCTGGCAAAACACCTGCCATCCGCCGGTGGGTTCTTCACCTATGTCAGCCGCAGCCTTGGGCCGCAGGCCGGGTGGATGACCGGCTGGTTGTTCAGCCTCACCTACCTGCTGATCGTGCCCCTGCAATTGCTCGTGTTGGGGCCTGTAGCGGATGCCTTTGTGCAGCAGTATTTCCACTTCACCTTTGGCACCGTCGGCTGGGCAGTATGGGCGATGATCTTCGCGGTGATCGTGTTTGTTCTCACCTACTTCGGTATTCGCGTCTCCGCGGATGCCGGCGTGATCCTGGGCGCAATCGAAATTGGCGTCTTCGTATTGCTCTCCATCTGGCTGATCGTCTCCGCCGGCAGCGCCAATACAGCCGCGACCTTCAATCCGGCTTCCAGCCTGGAAAAAGGGCCGGTGCTCGGAAGCTGGCAAGGCATCCTGCACGGCATGATCTTCGCGTTCCTGGCATTCGCCGGCTTTGAATCGTCCGCGCCACTGGCGGAAGAGGCGCATAATCCACGCCGTACCGTACCGCGCGCCATCCTGTCGGCAGCAATCGTTATCGGCATTTTCTACGTGTTTTGCTCCTATGCCGGCATGGTCGGTTGGGGATTGAACAATATCTCCACTTACCCAACCAACGCCAATCCCTGGGGCACGCTGGCCGCGAAGGTCTGGGGGCCATTCTCGTTCATTGCCATTCTTGCCATCCTCAATAGCGCGCTGGCAAATTCCAACGCCGGCGTCAATGCCGCTACTCGCGTCCTATATGCCATGGGCCGCGTGCGCACGCTGCCAGGCCCTCTCGCCCATATCAACACTCGCTTCCGCACCCCCGACATAGCGATCATCTTCACCATGATTGTCGGCGTGGTGTTCACCTTGTGGCCTGGCTTCGTTTATGGGCCGGGAACCGCCTTCGCGCTGCTGGGAACCATCATCACCATCCTGATCCTGGTGGTTTACATGGCCGCGTGCCTGTCTGTACCGTTCTTCTACTCACGCGAACGCCGCAACGAGTTCAACGTCGTGCGCCATATAGTGGTGCCCGTGATACCGTTCATCGTGCTGATCTTCCCCATCATCGCGCAGTTTTATCCCGCGCCCCAGTTTCCGCTCAACCTGGCCGGGCCGATCTGCGCCGCCTGGTTCGTGCTGGGCCTGGTGATCGTCACATTCTTAAGCATCGGCGCTCCCAGGTCCCTGGAAGCAAGCAACAAAGTGTACCTGGAAGAATAAGGAGTACTAATCATGATGGACATTAAATACCGGCTTACCCAGGAGCATACGCACTGCCGCTGGGATAACACCATTGCGCCCCTTGTCACGGTCGAACCGGGAGACATCGTCGAACTGGAGACCAAAGAGGCATCGGATCGCCAGATCAGGCCGGGCAGCAGTGTCGATGCGCTGGCAAACCTGGATTTCAGCGTCATCCATCCTCTGACCGGTCCCGTGGCAGTAGTAGGGGCCGAACCGGGCGATACCTTAGAGGTAGAGGTGCTGGATATTCAACCCAAAGAATGGGGCTGGACCGGCATCATTCCTGGTTTTGGGCTACTGGCCGATGACTTTACAGAACCATATTTGAAGGTCTGGGAGCTGGATGGCGACCATGCCTATTTCAAGCCCAACATCCGCATTCCCCTGGAGCCTTTCTGTGGCGTCATGGGCGTTGCGCCCGCCGAACCCGGCTCGCTCGATACCATCCCTCCCCGTCTCAACGGTGGCAACATCGACATCAAGCAGCTTGTGAAAGGCTCGAAGCTCTACCTGCCCGTCCTGCATCCTACCGCGCTCTTCTCGCTGGGCGATACACATGCCGCGCAGGGTGACGGCGAAGTTTGCGGCACGGCCATCGAAGGGCCCATGATCGTCACCGTGCGTTTCGGCCTGCACAAAGGCGAGAGCATCCCTGAACTGCAATATTCAACCCCCGGCTCAGCTGTCGAAAAGGCCAACAAAAAGGGCTACTACGTGACGACCGGACACAGCCCCGACCTCTTCGTAGCGGCCCAGCAGGCTACGCGTCACATGATCAGCCACCTGGTCAAACACTATGATCTGACGCCCCACGAGGCCTACGCCCTGTGCAGTATCACAGTTGACCTGCGCGTGAGCGAGGTCGTCGACGCGCCCAACTGGTTGATCTCGGCGTTTTTGCCATTGGACATTTTTGAGTGAAATTTGGTGATTCCTCAGAAGTCGGGCGGCTCAGCTGAGGTGGCTCAGCATGACATGCCCTGAGCGAGAGATGCTTCGTGGCCCTCAGCATGACAGGCCGGCCTGTCATGCTGAGGGCCACGAAGCATCTCTCGCCCGCTTATAAGTAATCACCACAGTAAAATCGCTTGACGTGGGAAAGCTAATATGATATTCTTTCCCACGTCAGCAAATGGGCTGCTAGCTCAATGGCAGAGCAAGCGACTCTTAATCGCTAGGTTCAGAGTTCGACTCTCTGGCAGCCCACCCTTTCATTTGATGCAACGGAGTTGCCCCTACAAAACAACGTCTTGTAGGGGCAACTCCGTCTTCAGTATAAAAGTGCTGCTTATATAGGTCATCCATAGACTATGCCGATCTCCTGCCAGGAGGGGGTTGGAGGCGGCATCTACTCGCAATCGTTCTCGTAGTGCGAGCCTCTGTACGTCTTGTTGCTCTCGCGTTGCTAGCCGGAGATTGGTCTATTTCATTACCTACTGATCTGAACATAGGTGCTTGCTCATGCTGAGCCTGCGTTTTGCCGCCTGCTGATGCCAGCACTCACAGGAATCGTGTGCCTTTTTCGACGACTTGTACACCGAGTGCATCGGACCTATCCGTCTGCATCAGAATCGTTGTGCTCGTTTTACCGTGCTCCCGATTGTGTCCTGCACCTGCTTCATGAGCCAGGGAGGCCACTTAATTTTGGGATCTCACGTCATGCTGGTTCGCATGCGAACCCGGTGGAGCTATCTTTTTGCCTGCCACGATCAGGAAAGCAGGCTCGTTAGAAAGCGAGGATTCATCGATGGCCCGGCATCTTTCCTCCATACATCCTGTTCATCTTCACCTTGTTCGTCATGTTTCCGCCTCAAGAAGAGGGCGTCGTTCTGCCTTGCGGCAGCTGGTCTTGAGCTGCCTGCTCACCTTGCTGGTGCTGGCCGGCGTGCTGAGCCAGTGGAGCCTGCTGATCAAACCTGCCTCCGCGGCGGCCAGCGTTCCCGTGCGCAGTACCCCGCCAAGCCTCACCTTCGCGAAGTATCTCAAGCAAGGACCCCATAGCACTCCGCCGCATAGCGGCCCACCCTCGCCCTATCCGCAGCCACCCAAACATTCCAGGCCCGGCCAGCCATTCACGCCCTCCTCGTCTGCCGAACCGGCTACCATGTCGCCTATCAACCAGGTCCTCAGCCCTGCCTTCCTCCATGGAGCAAAAGGCACTACGGCCCTCGACCTGCATGGCAGCGACGGGCGGCTCGAACTGATCCTGCAACCGGGTTCGCTCGATCTCTCCCACGCCAGCATCCCCGGCGGCAAGGCCCCACACGGCTCACTGACCCTCCAACTACGCCAGGCGTATGGCCACTTCGAGAGTATGCTCAACCTGCTCGGCTCCTATAGCGCCCAGATCGTTGATAGCACAGGCCATGTCGTGAGCGGCATCACCCTCACCACCCCCGCGACTCTGCTCTACCACTACCAACCGGGTGAGTTCGAGGCGTTGAATCTCGACGCCGCCTCTATCCTGCTGAGCTGGCCCGGTCTGATTGCTGCCGCACGCCAGGCGCACCAATCCACCGCTGAGCTCACGATTCTCATGCACAATGATTCGCAGACCCGCAGGCTCTCCGCTCAGAGTACTGTATTGGGTCCTGGCCCGTTCAGCCTGGGCGGCGACCCGCAGAATCAGATGGCGCCGATTCCGCACGAGGCCGAGGTGCAGGGCAACAACGGCCAGCTCTCCTACAGCTATCCCTTGCAGGTGGCCCCCGGCAGTGGCGGCTTCGCTCCCCAACTGACGCTGACCTACTCCAGTATCGGCCCCAATGACCGGCATAATGCCACCTCGCCGGCCGATGACGCCGGCGATGGCTGGGCACTCGGACTGGGCTCGATCACCGCCGATGTTTACCCCAATGGCACCACCTGGTATTTCCTCAACGGCATCGACAATGTCGGTGATCGCATGCTGCTCTATGATAGCACCAACAAGCTCTACTACACCGAGCATCTCTCCTATCTGCGCATCCAGCAGGTGTCCGCCAATGGGCAGCCCTGCTTCGATGTGTGGGACAAGTCCGGCACCTTCTACGAACTGGGCTGTACTCCCGACTCGCTGGAATATTCTATCAACAACGGCCAGCGCGATAACTATGCCTGGAACGTCGACCGCATCGTGGCCCCCAACGAGGGTCCCAACTCGATCTACAAGATGATCCAGGTCTCCTACCTGCAGGACTGCTCCGGCAGCGCGCCGCCTTGCGGCGCTTCGACCACTGTGCGCGATGCCGTCATCAAACAGATCACCTATGGCATCAGCACCGATCTCAAAACGATCACCTATGGCAATATGGCCGGGACCATCGACTTCACCTACCGCGCTCAGTTCGACGACGCTCCGTGGGCCACGCATTATGGGACCAATTATAATTGCAATGGTACTCCTCCAAAAAATACCACCGTGCGCTGTGACGACCCTGTTCAGTATACCGGTTCCAATCCCTTTACTCCTCCCACCGTCATGGGCACCTTCAGCTTGACCGGCATCACCAGCTATCTGAACACCGACGGTTCCAGTAGTAACGCCGCCTATGCCTATAACTTTTCCTACACGGATACGCCGTTTCAGTTCTGTACCGACCCGGTTTCCCTGGAGAATGGCTACTGCGCCGGCGAGCATGTGCTGACCGCGATCCAGCCGGTCGTCTTTCAAAGTGGCACGCCTCATCCTCTGCAGTCGATCACCTTCAGCTATAGTCCCGCGCCTGGGCAATCGGGCGTCCTCACCAATACCTACTATGACCCCTCCAATCTGAACCACAATAATCAACCCATTAGCTCCAGTACCTCCTGGCAATATCTGACCGCCTACCAGGACCTCGATACCGGCATCGGCGAACAGATCAGCTACGCGCCTGCCTACAACAACAGTGATGGCACACCTACCTATATCGTGAACGGCCAGGTCAAGGACGATCGCTATGATGCGCTCTATTGTTACAACAACCGCAACAATCAATCGCAGTATCAATGTACCGGCCACTATGCCCACCCCGATGACCGCGCCTGGAGTACGCAGGTCGTGACCCAGATCACCTCCTCCGGCCAGGATAGTTCGGCGCTGGCTCCGGCCACCACGCAGTTCAATTACTACCGGCTGGCCTATACGAATGCCCAATGGGATCAACACGGTCCCCTCTGCTACCAGGATCAGTACGGCCAGGAGAAGGATTGTGTCGGCGACAACTGGTTGAGCAGCCTCAATGAGGGCGGGGAGGATTGGGGTGACTATTTCCATGCCGAGTTCCGTGGCTTTGCTCAAGTATGGCAGCTCTCCCCGTCGCAAGACCTCTCCATTGGCTACTACTTCAGTACCGCCGGCTGGAACAGCTCGATGACCGACCCCAACAACTACAACGCCGGGCAACCGCAACGCTATGAAGTCTACCAGCAAGCCACCTACCAGTCCTCGAGCCTGCTGAGCCAGACCATCAACACCTATCCCACCACCTCCAATGCCTGTGTGAGCGGCCCTCCCTCCAGCTGGAATCCCTACGATGCTTGCACCATCGCACTCCTCAGTAGTGTCACCACCGAATTCGATGGCAACAGCACCAGCAATGCCCCCTGGATCGAACATGACTATACCTACGACGACTACAACAATGGCCTCAACACCAACAACACCTATCACAACCTGACTCAGGAGGTCATCAAAGGCTCCAACCTGCCCAGCGCGCCTCCTACTCAGCTCTATCCGCTGACCGAGACCTGGAGCTATACCGTCAACAATAACAACGGCCAGGGTGGCTGGACCTACTACACGGTCGATACCGTCACCCACAGCGAAGTCGATGATGCCGCCGGCAACAAGTGGCTGTGCCAGTCCACCACCTATGATGAACACCCGGGCACTAATAATCCCACCCCTGCCGCTGGCAGGACTATACTGGCAAGGCGCCTGGGGGCACTGCCACCTACGACGACGCGCTG
>DASRBN010000016.1 GCA_035653615.1 Ktedonobacteraceae bacterium
CGCCGCAGGATCGGGTGGAGGAACCCAATGGCGTGAGGCCGGAGGAGACGGAGCCGCAACCGCCTAAGAGTCCTCAATCGCCAGATAGTCAACCCCCGGCTGAGCATGTTCCGCCGCCTGCTGAACATCCGCAACCAGCAGAAAAGCAGCCGCCTGTTAATAGCAAAGGTGAGCCATATCCTACTGTTATTGATCCTCGAACATTCCAACCTATACCTTTTCCTGACGATTTAGTGAAAACAGAACCAGAAAATCGGGTGGACTGGGGTAGTGAGCAACGAGGGAACTTCATCAAGGAGTGGATAGAACAGGGTTACCCTGATTATGGAAAAGAAGGGTGGAAAATGTTCGATATACATCATATTAAACCCAGGGAATGGGGAGGAACAAACGATTTCTGGAATCTTGTACCCATAGATAGATTTTGGCATAATAGAGTGGTCACGCCCTGGTGGGACGCTTATAAACCTTGATTAGACAAGAGGAAATTCTTATAATTCGTGCCAAGTATTTCACCAATGAAAGGAGAAAATAATGACGCAAAAACCAGCGAGTGGATTGAAGGCACTTGCAGCTCTCCAATCGAGGCTTGACGCTGAATCTTATGTAGAGGTAATTCATGAAAATGGCCACTGCTGGAGAGCCTATTGCAAGCTCAATGCACCGGCAGTTCCTGAAGCAATTGAAGCAGTCAAGCAACAATTAAGCATGCCCTTGCCTTTTACATATGAGCAGTTTTTGTTGCATTATAATGGAGCCTTGCTCTATTATGATAATGAGTACGGACAATGGGGATTCGAACTGTATGGAACAGAGAATTTGCTCATTGCGAACGTAAACGCCCAAAAGCGATATGAAGATGAGTGGGCGCTATCCTACCTGGTGTTTGCTGAATCGTATGGTGATGCAGATTTACTTATCATTGATACAGCCCAAATGGTAAACGAAGGAAAGGACTGCCGGGTTATCGATGGTGATAGCGGTTATGCTCTTCAACAATGGCGTGTTGCTGCTCGCAGCTTCAGCGACTGGATAGATCGACTGGTAGTGGCACAAGGAGCAAAATACTGGCGATGGCGTTAGTTAGAGCAATGGGCTTTCTTGCAAGATGGCCTAAAAACAGCTTTTATGATAGAGCCTGCTCAATGCTAATAGTAGTCTGCTTCTGAACAGAAGGTTTCTTGCTTTACTCAAGAGGCATTCTTTTGAAAATTTTGTACAGACATCTCAGAGTGAATGATGCAGAGTTGCAAAAGAGACATTATGTGGCGTGAATATATCCAGACATTAGAACCAGGGGCAACGTTCTTCTCAGGTGCCACTCCATCAGAACTATCCACGCTCGAAGCAACGTTCGGTCTTGTCTTACCAGAAGAGCTGAGAAGTTTGCTGACCGAATCAAATGGGGTGCGAGGCACCTCTGGGTTGCGTTTGATATGGGCAGTCGAGGAGATGACGAAACGGAATATGGAGATGCGCACTGCCCCGTCATTTCGCGACAACTTCCCTTTTGATCATCTGCTATTTTTTGCAGATGCTGGGAATGGAGATCAGTTTGCGTTGGGGATTATTCAGGGAGCGATCAAAAGACCCGCTATCTCTGTCTGGAATCACGAAGATGATAGCCGCACCTGGGTAGCCCCTACCCTGAAGCGATACCTGGAATGGTGGGTGAGTGGAAAATTGACCATTTGACCCAAGAGCTGATGGAGAGATTTTTACCATTCTAGTGGTTGCTTATGAATTCGTCTTCTCACGCAATTGGGATGAAACATCATTCACCTGGCCAGCAGGCGGCGCCTCGGTGCAGGGCAACCAGCTCTTCATAATAGCTCATATAAACGGACAACAGTAGGCCACCATCTCTACCATAGGCGGACTTTACGAGCTGCTGCGTCCTAAGTAGGGATGGTGGCCTGTCCTTGTTCTGCCTGGACTTTCACCTTGTCGGATCAGAGCAGTTTCTACTGGTTAAACAACTGCCCCCACGTGCCGCCGATGTTGCTGCTACCACCGGCCTGGGTCGCGCCCTCGGACTGAGGCGGATGGTACGTCATCGACTGGATACCGATGCGGCCAGGACCGGTGAAGCGATTGAGAACGATGGATGCGCCCGCTACCAGTCCTCCAATCGCGCCCAGTAAACCACCGCCGCGCTGCGAGCCGGCAACCGTTGTCACGGTCATCTGTACGGATGGGTCTTTCCAGAGCCAGGCGCCCGGCTCAACATCCAGCGTTTCTCCCGGGGCCAGGTTCTTTTCGAAGACGTTGCCATAGCCATGCAGTAACACCATGCCCTCGCCACCCTGGCAGGTGAACTGATCAATAAACAGGCCTGTGCGACTGAAGAGAATATTGGCCGCTCCTTGCACGAAGGTGAAGCCGTAATCGACATTGCTGGTCGCTACCAGAAACTGATGCTCGCGCACCTCGACCATCTGACCCGGCTGCAGGCGCAGCGCTACGATCTGGCCGACAGAGTCACGCGAGAACGAAATGTTGCCGGGGCCCTGAGCCTCTGTAATGAAGATTTGCAAGCCTGCAAAGAAACGCTTGGCAGCACCACGTATGGATTTGAACCCGATCTGCACGCCTGGATGCTTCCAGAGCAGGATGTGATGCTCGAAGTAGACGGTGAGTTGATTTCCAAGCATAATATCTACAACCGGCACCAGTTCGCCATCGATGCTGATGGTCATATCAGCGATCTTCAGCGGGCTTTTAGGATTATGCAGTTCAGCCTTGGGTACGGCGTTGCCGAAAATGCTGTTCTCGTACTGTTCATACTGGTTCGGCGGCGTATAGACACCCTGCGGCGGCACTCCGCCACCGTACTGGCTTTGTGGCGGCGGTGGCGCTCCATATGGATTTTGTGGTGGCGGCGGCGGAGTCTGGCCGATTGGCATTTGCCTGCCACAAGTGCCACAGAATTTTACGCCGTCAGCTACCTGACTCCCACAATAGGGACAATTCATAACGTTGACCTCCTCTTTTAATCTGGCTCCGGTTGAAGGACCAGGGTGCAGGTTTGCGAGTGTACGCGGTTAAAGTTTGCAGGTTTACCTGAAGTTCAGTATACCCTGCAAGATAATATCACACCCGGACAAGGAAGCATAGCATAGCTGATCCCTAATTTTACTTACCGAAAAGAACGGGGTGTGAAGCCAGGGCGTTATCTTGCGCACCCTTGCGATTGTCCTGGCTTCTACTCACTCAATCTGTTCCCTGCTTTGCTCTCTGTTGCCCCTCCTCAATTAAACTAACCAGGTATTGCAGCTTCTTAATAGTATGCTGCGCGTTGCGTTTATTGCGTTCGTAGCCATCAGGGGCGAGTTGCTGGAACCAGGTTCGAATATCATCTTCCGAGATGTCGTACCATTTGGCATCGGCCTGCAGGCGCAGGTAGACACGCATCTGTGGGTCCTGCTTTTTGCGCGCCGGGCCTTTAGCTTCTCCGCCTTCAGCTGTAGCGCTTTCGCTTTCGTCCGCGGCCACAGCTGCGGCCAGTTCGGCAGCAGGATGCAGTTCATTATAGAGTTCTTCGACGTCGGAGGAACGGAAGAACATATCGCGCCCCACGCCTTTATAGGGTCGAATGCGTCCGTCGCGCGCCCACTGCTCGAGCGTTATGCGGTCAATTCCCAGGCGCCGGGCGGCTTCTCCGGCATCAATAAAGGCGAAACGTCCGCCTCCAGGTTTATTTATCATCTATCACTCCTCTATCTCTAGTAGCTCTCTATCCTTTGGGGCCGAGCATGAGTTTTCACAGACATTGTCAGAAAGACCTCTTCCAACCCTAAGCCAGTTCTCTATCCTTTGGGGCCGAGCATGAGTTTTCACAGAGTAGTCCGGCAAGGGACGCGAGGCCGATACATCGGCGGTGGGCGCGATCAATCGGCCCCTACGCCCTCTCGAAAAACAGCAAGAGGGTGCTGCCATATTTGCGTTCGTCGGTCAATTGCAGGCGTGTGAGAGGCACTGCCGCGACTCCGGCTCGCTCCTTCGGATGAATCTGGACGATGACCAGCCCCGCTTCCGCTACCAGCGGGGAAGTATCTAATAGACTCAAGGCGCGTGCCGCCATTTCGTGGTACTGTGGTGGCGCCACATAGATAATATCGTACTGGCGCTTTTCGTCCTGGCACGATTGCAAAAACTTGAAGGCATCGGCATGAATGGTCTCGGCGCGGTCCGCGAGACCTGTAATTTTCAGATTCTCGCGCACCAGCTTCAGTACGCTATGGCTCATTTCAATGAACGTCGCGCTGGCTGCTCCCCGGCTCAACGCCTCAATACCGACGCTACCTGTGCCCGCGAAAAGGTCCAGGAAGCGAGCATCTTCGACACGAGTCGAGAGAATATCGAAAAGCGCCGTCTTCACGCGGTCAATGATGGGACGAGTACCTGCTGTTTTGGGTGCTTTAAGCTTGCGGCCCTTGGCTTCACCGGTCACTACGCGCATAGGGTTCCTCCTCATCGATGAGATCAAGTACCGCCTCCACCTCGTCTACGAAGTAATCTTCTTTGGCCCAGGAAATGAGAGCCTCGACCTGGTCGGCCTTCAATTTTTTCACGGTTGTGGTGCCCCAGGCCGCCTGGATCAAACGTGTTAATTGTTCGTTGTCGATTTGCGAGTCCAGGACGTTGTGCAGCACGGCCAGGCGCCCGGCATTAGCGGCAGAAGCTCCTCGCACTTCCTTCAACTCATCCAGTTTGATGCGCGCTCCGGCCAGTCTCTGCTCCTTATCGTCCTCCTCATCTGCCTCCGCGAGGGCCAGCTCATCCATCTCCTCCTCATCTGCCTCCTCGTCAAATTTATATTTTCGTGCTTCATCGCGCACCATGTGAATAGGAATAACAGGCGCCTTCGCAGTAGGAGCGGCGCTTGCTCCGCCCTGTCGCGCGTTTACCTCACCCTGATGCGTGCCTGTTCCGCCCTGTCGCGTGCTTGCCTCACTCTGTCGCGTACTTACCTCACTCTGATGGATGCTTGCTCCACTCTGTCGTGCGTTTGCCTCACCCTGGTGCGTACTTGCCCCGCCCGATGCCTGCCCCACTCTCGCGCTCCCTTGCGTAGGCGGAACAGGTCGGAGAGAGGTCGCGTGCGCCGGAGCACCTGGATTTGAGGATTTCTCTGAGGGTCTGTTCGGGCCGGGCGCCGGAGGTTTTTGATCGGAAGCCTGCTGCTCAACCAGTGGCTGTAGCTGTCGCAGTACTTCGCGATAATTCAGGCCATTGAGCGACTTCACATTCAGCAAATCCATTGCCTGTTTGGGTGTCAGTCCCCATGTTTCGCGTATGAATTGCATGAATTGTCCCAGCTTCATATTGCCATTGGCGTCTCCAGAAATGCCGGGTGTGACGGGCATATTGGCGCCTATCGTTTGTCGTGTTGGCGGAACCGCCGGCTGAGCGGGAGAAGCTGCCGGAGAAACCGGCTGGGATTCTGCCGGCATTGTTGTGTTCTGTGAGCGTCCTGCCGGAGAAACCGGTGAGCTTATCGTGCTGCTCGCTGGCAGGGTGTGCGGGGCAGGTTCAGATAAGCGAGCATTGCGCTGCAGCATCTGCGATACGCGATTTTCAACGTGTCTTGTGAGCTGCTCCATACCGGACTCGGCCTCGCGAATCAGTTGCTCGCGCATTTCCGCGCTGGCTCCCACAGGTACAGGTATACCCATTTCAATGCTGTGCGTGCGCCCGCCGGTCGAGAATTGGGTCGTGTAGCGCAGCCAGATGTAGGGACTGCCATCTGCTCCCGTTGCTTTATCCTTATAATCCATAATCCTCACCTGCCTTTGTCTTTTTATCACCATGTCTATAGTTGTAACATTGGTACGTAACATTATATCAAATGTACTAACTTTCGTCGCCCCCTTTCGGTGATGCGAGATTGCAGGCCGAATCTGAACGCGTCGCGGGTAATGGGGATTGAACCACCTCAAAGAATTTTCACGGGGCTTGCCAAATGCCGTGTTGTAGTGTATGTTACGTTGTGAGAATCGTGGTAGGATTAGCCGTACTCTCATCAGGAATACCGGTGAAGCCGCAAGCACTTTTTCGCTGAGATAGTATCGCCTTGTACATCTGTCATATTAATGAATGAGAGAAGAAAGCTCTCGAGCCTGAGAAAGTTGAGACGCGAGACGCATGATCAGTAGCCCATCACCAACTTCACAACCGCAACCACAACTTCCAGAACAAAAAACACAAGAAGAGAAGAAAGACCCTTATAGGCGGCCACGGGCAGGACAATCGCCCGCCGCCGTCTTTGTAAAGAATCTCCTGCGCCCCATTTTTAAGGGCCTGTACTATGTATTCCATGCCATGGGCCGCCATAAACTGGTGACGCTGGTAATGTTGCTCCTGTTACTAGGCAGCGCTATCGGGGCTAACTTCGCAGTGACGAGAGAATGGCCTTTCGGCATTGGCAATGACCCTTTCAATTTTCACGTCCGTGGTGGTGGCAATGGCGGCGGCGACCAGGTGAAAAACTGGATGTATGCCCTGCGCGATGGCAATCTTGCCGCCCTGGAATTACTTGATAAAGATATGCCACAGCCGCCAAGCGCCCAGCAATTGCAACAATACATCAGCCAGTACAGCCAGGCGCAGGGACACCTGAGCTGGAAAGCGATCAACGTTGAAGGCGTGGCCCAGCAAACAGACACAAGCGTGGATAGTTTCGTCGAGGTAGACCTCTCGGCCAATGGGCCTGGTGGTCCTGTCGGTGGCTACATGATCTGGCATTTCGTCACAGTACAGGGGCAAACGGGAGAAGTTCTTTTTAGCGTCACCCTGATAGATTTCCGGCCATCTCTGCAATAGGTCCTGTAGCGAAAGGGATAGACTGTTATGGCAAAAAATACGAAAAAAACAAGCGATCTTGACAAGTCAATCGATACCGGACTGGACCAGTTTGGGCGATTTGTCAAATTGCGCTGGCTCTGGATTCTGATCGTTGGCATTATCCTGTGGTATTTTGCTTTCAACATCGCGCCGCAGTTGAGCCCGCCATCGCCAGGAACGATTTTCCTCTATGCCTTCCAAATAGTGTTTTATATGTTCGCCATCGTCATACAGTTCGTGGCGCTGTTCTGGTTTCTGGGGCGACCCCGCCTGTACTGGGTGATGCCCGGCGAAACAGGCGTCACGTTTGACGACTATAAAGGCAATCCAGAGGTGCTGGAAGCCGCGAAGCGTATCGTCTTGCTGCTACGCGGAACCGAGGAATTCAAAGAAATGGGCGGACAGGCCGTGCGCGGTCTCCTGCTGACGGGCGATCCTGGCACCGGAAAGAGCTACCTGGCGCAATGTATGAGTACCGAGGCCGGAGTTCCATTTGCCTATGCCAGCGCCGCCAGCTTCCGCGCCATGTTCATTGGCATGGATGTGCTGATGATCAAACGCCTGTATGGTAAGGCACGCCGCCTGGCTCGCGAGTATGGCGCCTGCGTGGTGTTCATGGATGAAATCGATGCCATCGGCATGTCGCGCTCGCAGCGTGGCGGCGGCACCATGGCTATGGGCGGCGGTATTTTCGGATTCATGGGCGGCACCGGTGGTCTGAACGAACTGCTGATGCAAATGGACCCGCCCAACATCGAAACCGGCTGGTTCAAGAAGGTCCTGCGCACTCTGGGCCTGTATCATAGCCGCGTGCAAAGTCAACCCGTCCTTACCGTTGGAGCGACCAATATTCCCGAATCGCTCGATCCCGCGCTCCTGCGTCCCGGGCGCTTTGACCGTAAAGTCCATGTCGCCCCACCGACTGATAAATATCGCGGCGAAGTGATCGAGTATTATCTGAACAAGGTCAAACACGATCCTGATATCTCCATTGCCGCTCTCGTGCAACGCCTGGTCGAATATACGCCCGTGGCGATCAAGCATGTCGTCAACGAAGCGGTCATCATCGCGCACTTCGCCGGACGCGATACCGTTACCTATAGAGACCTCATCGAGGCCCAGGATATACATGAGTTCGGGCTGCGCCAGTTGAGCGAGCTGACACCGATTGAGCGCCGCCGCCTTGCCTATCACGAAGCGGGACACGCCGTTGCCTGCTATTACCTGATGGAGCGCCACTTCCCCGCCTTTGTCACGCTGCACAAACATGGAGACCTGGAAGGCGCCGCCGCGTTTGCCGCCTGGCGTCAAACCGAAACCATCGTCACACGCAGCAGAGAAGACATCCTGGCACGCATCCAGGTCGCGCTGGCATCACGCGCCGCCGAAGAACTCTTCCTGGATGTCAATCTGAGTGGCGTGACCGGCGACCTTGCCAGCGCCACGCAACTGGCCGCCCAGTATGTCGGCATGTTCGGTATGGATGGCACCTTCACATCCGCCATCGCCTTCGCCGGTACTCCGCTGGAGAAAGTTGTCGCGGTACCTAAGGCCGGTGAGCGTGTCGAGGCCATCCTGCAATCGCAGTTCAAGGCCGTCAAGCGCCTCTTCCAGCAGCACAGCGAAGCCGTCATGGCAGTTGCCGAAACGCTGATCGAGCGCGACGAACTGGTAGCCGAAGAGATCAAGCAATTGATCGACGAAGCCGATGCCAGGCACGTCAACAAGATCGTCATTTCCGAATTCGAAGAACTGCTCGGCAACGGCCACAGTAATGGCAAGACCGGCAACGGACATGTTCTCGCGGGCAGCTACGGCAATGGCAGCGGGAATGGCAACGTAATTGATGCCCCCAGAGTCGATTACACTTACCTGCCCGATAGCGAAAACGGAACCAGCCACATGCCCGGCCTGCAAAATCCCGTTGATGACGACGGCATGTTATTCTACCTTGAAGGATGATATGTGCCCGTTGTATCCTGAAGGAAATACGGCACATTCGTATTGAACACTATGTCCGATCTTGCGCATCCAACTTATGCGCAAGATCGGACACGTTATAGAGGAGATACTATTATGCAGAAAAAGAAAACGTTCAGCACGATGGAGATTGTCCTGTTGTGCGTACTCATCGGTTCGCTGATCCTGTCGTATATACAATCACGACGAGCGGAAGAGTGACCAACCAGTTCATGCGACCTTCGACCCGTAACCGGGACGCGCGCAAGGTGGCGCTACGGCGTTCCGGCCTGAACATCGCCATATCGACCCCTCGCGACCAGGTGCGCCACTCCCGCCCTACCGGGCTGAGCCGATATCATACCGGCACCTGCGGGTAGCAACTGGTCGTGCTGGATGGTTTGACCGTGAAGGTCAAATCCGGGCCGCTCATTACGCCCTCAAAACGCAGACCCGCCGTCTTTAGCGCCTCGCAAGCCCCAGGCGCCGGCAGAATGGTCAGATCCAGTTCAGGGAAGGTGGCGGCCTGCCGCTGCACAAGCAGCGAATAGCGTCCGTGACCCGGCGGTGGAACATACCAGGAGAGCGTTACCGTCATCGTACAGTTCTTGGGGATCACCACCCAGCCGCCGAACATCGCGCGCCCCGGCACATCGCTCGTAAAGTTCGTTGGCGGCCCCACCGTATCCAGCGGATGGTTGCTGCCTGCATACGGATCATCCAGCATCGACGTCGCCGCCCCCGGCTCAAACTGCCCGGCAGGGCACAGCAAATCACCATTGCCATACGCGTCATAGCGCGGGCAGCTCCCAAATCCTGCTCCACACAAAGGCATACCCGTATCAAAGCCATCGCCCCACAGGAACTGGCTCCCCGGCGGCACATACACGCGCACATAATCCCGGTAGGTATCCAGCCCGTACACCGGGCCGATCTGTGTATAGACAAGCCGCAGCCGCATTACATGCCTCGCCCCGCCCGTTGCATTCAGCGTCACCGCGTCATCAATCATTGTCCGTACATACTGCGACGCCTTGCTCGCGCTCACATTCGCCTGCACTACATATAGCCCATCGGAACTCGTCCCCTGCTCCACCAGTGCCGCGTCCCCATGCTGCACCAGGTACTGCTCCAATTGCGCATTCGACACATATACCTCCACATCCTTCGCCTGCATATCATAGAACAGCCCTCGCGCAATCTCCACCAGCTGGCTCGTCGGAGCATGCGTCACACGGCTAATCAATGCGCTCGCCAGTTGTTGTGTAAAAATCTTGCGTGCCTCCTGCGGATCCGCAATATGCGATACCACCTCCTCATGCCGGATGCCCGCATTATCAAGTTGATAATAATGCAGCCGCTGCTCCAGATTTTGTGCTGTAATCGTATCGTGGTACGCGCTCATCGTAATCGGCCCGGTGATCTGCAAAATATGTTCAATCGCGAAAGGCGTAAACATTATCACCCCATCCAGCTGCCGCCCGAACTCGAACTGGTACTGCCGCATGATCATTTGCGCCGAAGTAGGAAAATCCGCCGAAAGGTTCGCGTCGCGCAATCCCCAGTTCGGAATCGGCCACCATGAACGGTACGCCGCCGGGGCCAGCGCGCCATTCACCGGACTATTCGGATTATTCTCCTCAATCGGCCCAATATTCCTTAGCGCGGGTGGCGTAATGCGCGCTCCATTTGTAATCAACTCTCCAAATTGCCCCGTAAATCCCCCCGTTGGTCGCAACTCCGCCCGGTCCATCGTCTCCACCAGAAACGTCCGCGGCGTCCCTACGCCGAGCAACCATCCCAACCCATCTCGCAATGTATAGAGCTGCGTCACAACCTCCTGCACCTGCGGCACTACCTGTACAACCTCCCCTAACAGCGCCCGTTGGGATGCGCTCAACGGCAAAGCGCCAGGAGAGAGGATTTGTGCCTGCGCCCGCATATCATCCAGGTCCGGCAAAATCGACCCCACAGTCGCCGTAATCGTCGCATACATCCCCGGCGTAATCAACGGCTTGCTCGTATTCGCCGCCATCGAACTACTAAACGACGGCGCCAGCACCAGCAGCATCTTGCTCAGTTTCACGCCCATTCGCGATGCATCCACCCCTATCTGGCTCAGTGCGCGCGCCGAAGTCACCTGCGTACCGAAAAATGGCATACCATTCACAAACGCATCATTTACCAGCGCGCTATGCAAGCGCTCAAACTGCCCTTCTGCCGCCACCAGCTCCGCCTGTGCCGCGTGTAATCTACTTGCATCCACCAGCTCATGCGGATCGCTCTTCACATTTGCAAAGATCGCCTGTACTTTCTGTATATGCTGCACTCCGTGCATCGCGTAATTGAACATCACATACGCGTTGGCCCCCACGCCGATCGCAAAAATCACTCCAGGTGCCAATATCCCTAGCAGGCTCACGATCAGCACCAGGCGTGTCCGCCTGCTCAACCTGCGCTCCCTCGCCCTCTTCACCCGCCTGCGTGCGCTCCCGGCGATATGCCTGGGACGCGCCCTCGTCGTAATGCGTCGTATCGCCTTACCAGGAGCCGTCACCAGCAGCGAGATATCCTGCCAGCTAAGAGATTCCTCTTCAGCTGGTGCTTGAACATCAGGTGCAAGCGGAGCAGGCGCGCTTTCCTGCTGTGAAGATGGTTCACTAGAAGGAACAATAGAGCTGGATGGCTGGTCTTGCCGTGTAGAAGGTTGCTGGACAGCAGTATCATCAGAGGTTGCCGCGTGTGGCAGCGTTTCGATCAGCGAGATATCTTTTTGCGTAGGAGCCGTTTCCTCAGTTGGTATGTGCCTCATCGCACGCAGGAATGGGGTCTTAAACAGTTTTTTATTTCGCGATGGCATGCTGGTGCCAGGCACTATATTCCTCCAGACGATCAGCAAGCATAAAGAGTAGCAGCATCATCCTCGCCTTTCTCTTTACTCCACGCTCAGCTTAGATAATCTCTTATATCTTCCTATAACGAGCGACAGCTCATTAAGGCCTCGCTATCCACCGGTATTGCCTGATCGTCTTATGCTTTGATGGATTTTAATCGGTTGATAACGAAATAAGAAGATTCGGCAGCTACATAACCGGTGTGTGATACTTTGTTGCTTTGAAGCGTTATACAAATCAGCAAACCCATCTTCCATGATAGGTAGATTGGGGGAATATGCTGCACAATA
This sequence comes from Ktedonobacteraceae bacterium, assembly GCA_035653615.1. Classification (NCBI taxonomy): domain Bacteria; kingdom Bacillati; phylum Chloroflexota; class Ktedonobacteria; order Ktedonobacterales; family Ktedonobacteraceae; species Ktedonobacteraceae bacterium. Next base: position 11,990 of record DASRBN010000016.1, read on the forward strand.
TGTGATGTCCGTTTGGATGAGTCGTTATACTTACATAAAGCTCAAGCTGTCTCTTTCTGTGTGAATATGAAGCGAATAGCATAAAGGGTAGAAGACATTGAAATCTCAATTTGTAAAATTTCCCACGTCATACAAACACTACCATAAGAACGATGGGAACAACAACTATGGGAATGGCAGGCCAGACCCGGATGGTCTCCCACATGTCGGGCCTACCCCCAATCTTCAAATGCAAAGCGCTGTCAATTCGATGGCCGGCAATGCTCCATCAGCTGCTCCACCATCGCCATCCGGCCAGTTTCCTGATACTCCTGCCAGGGGCTTGCTTTCGGGTTGGAATCCGCCTCAGGAGCAAGCAGCGAGTCATCTCCAGCACGCTAATGGCAGCGCATTGGCAGAATTGGCGACCAATAAACAGCCCGCCGTCCAGGCACAGCCCGCTCCTATTTCGCCGGCTCACGGGCCTGGATGGTATCAGAACCTGCAGCAACCGGCCTCTTCATGGCCGTGGGGAGCGCCGCCGCGCTCACAGCAGCAGTTAAGCTCCCCGGCCCCCTTCCCGGTGCAGCAATCCCCTGCTCAGCGACCACCGGCGCCCGCTGCCTCCCTCGCGCCATTTTACTCGTCGCAGGGGCCCGCCCCGCAATCATCAACCGCCGCGCCCGCAGGCTCTCGCAATGGCTCCGCCGGCGGCCCGCCGCGTGGCAAAAAAAAGCAGCGTAAAAAGCGTCGCTTCCCCATGTGGGCGCGCGTCCTCGTCGCCGTCTTCGGTGTGATCCTGCTCCTGGTTGGTGGCGCTGCCGGCTACCTCTACTTCACCTTCTCGCCCTCCGTCAACAACATCGTTGGCCAGCAAGTGCAGCGCGCCAGGGGCGAAGAAGACCCCAACGCCAGCCGCAACGGCGCCGATATCTTGAGCGGCCCGCGCATCAACATCCTCTTGCTTGGCAGCGATACCGACGAAAAATTTACCAACGCTGATGGTAGCCACAGCTACCTCGCACAGACCGATATTGTCGTTACCATCGACCCCGCTACCAAAAGCGTCGGCATGCTCTCTATACCACGCGACTTCTACATCAACGTGCCCGGCTACGGTATGCATAAGCTCGACGAAGCCTACGCCCTGGGGGGCGTCGCCAGCGGCAACGCCGACTACAGCCCCGGCGGCGTTGCCCTCAGCCGTTACACTATCGAACAGGATTTCGGCATCCCCATCAACTACTATGCCTGGATCGGCCTTACCGGCTTCGTCCAGGTCATCAACACCGTTGGCGGCGTCGATGTCGATGTCACCCATCCCATCACCGACGACAACTATCCCGACGATGTCGGCAACTCCAAAGACCCCTATGGCTACATGCGCCTCTATATCCCGCCAGGCCCGCAGCACCTCGACGGCATCACCGCCCTCGAATACGTCCGTTCGCGCCACGCCGACCTCGTCGGTGACTTCGGTCGCTCCGCGCGCCAGCAGCAGGTACTCAGCGCCTTAAAAACCAAGCTCAACAACCCCGACATCATCGGCAAGTTGCCCACCATTGCTAATGACCTCAATGGCTATGTCAAAACCGACATGCAGCTCAGCGATGTCTTCAAACTCATGAACTTTGCCCGCAGCATCAATCCGAATAGTATCAACAAGGTCATCCTCGATGCGCCCTACTCAAGCACAGGCACCCTGCCAGGTGGCGAATCGGTCGTCTTTCCCAATTGCGCCAAAATCGTTCCCGTCATCTCCAAAATGTTTGATCTAGGCAGCAAAGCCGCCTGCAATATTCAGGGGAGCACCGGCAACACATCCGTCGCCGGCGTTTCACCAGCATCATCACCGCAGGTAGCCCCGGTTGCTGAGATTCCTCAGGTCAGCAGCGACAGCCTGCAAACAGCAAGTCAACTGGCAAGCATGAGCATGATGAGTCTCTTCGCAGGTGGCGATCAGTATGACTTTTCCGGCATCCACAGCCTGCTTGATCTACTACTACTGACAGTCTTTGAAGCACCTCAAGCCTTACAGGTCTAACCACTGAGGAAATAACCCATGAGAAAGAAACAGACATCCAAGAATATATCGAAACTATCTCTTATATGGAAGCCGCGGAACAGTTCCCTGCTCCTGCTGCTCCTGCTGGCCTTTGGCCTGCAAGGATGTTTTGGCATCGGCGGCAGCAACACGAGCAATACACCAGGCACCAAACCAATTACGACCAATGCCAATGGCCAGCAAGTCGGCGTCAACCAGACCCAGAACCTTTTCAAGGGCAAGATCTACTTTACCATCGACCACAACCTCTGGGTCATCGACCCCAGCAACAATGCGCGCGAAATCACCCATGGCGGAAACCTGTACGATCCCGCCATCTCTCCTGATGGCAAATGGATTGCCTGCATCGCCCGCTACAAAGACTACTCCAATCTCATCTACCTATCGACCACCGGCAATTCAGCCCACCTGCTGCGCTCGGGCAACGGTAAATATTATCAAGATGGGCCATACGTCAAAAGCACCTACTACTGGTATGCGCAGCCGGCATGGTCCGCCGATAGCACCCATTTGCTTTTCCTCAGCGACTTCGAAAAAGAGGATTGGTACGCCGCTACCGGCGAAAACGCTCCCTTGCTCGATTTGCAGGTCTTCTCCATCTCACTCAATAATCCTTCAAAACCGCAGGACGTAGCCTACGCCAGCTTTGGCGACGGCGGGGATCGCGACCCCTCCTATCGTCCTGGGCATCCCAATGAGATCGTCTACACTCATTACGCCTACGATGCCGCGACACAGACCCAGCAAGTCATCCAGATCTTCCTCGAGGACGTGACGCAGATCGCCGACCATCCCGGACTCTATCATCCCGGCTCACCCTCCAGCGCATTTGATCCCGGCATCGCCATCACCAGTCCCAAAGACGAAGATCTTCAGCCCGCATTTTCACCCGATGGTAACGCCATCGCCTTCGTCAAACGCGAAGCCTCCGGCACCATGGGCATTTACATCATGCACGTACCGGAAAACGTTACCGCAACCCCCAATGATCCCAAAACCGAACAAGAGGCCCTCATACCCTATAAAACGGCCTCACATATCCTCAGCGGCCAGTACGTCAGCCAGCCCGTCTGGTCTCCCGATGGGAAACAGCTAGCGTATATCTCCTATGACAACAGTACTTTTGATCTGTGGCTTGCCAACATCAACTACAACGCAAAAACGGGCGCGTATAGCATGCAAGGCAGTCCCGTACAGCTCACCAGCGGTGGAATTGACGCAGATTCGCGCCCATTCTGGACGACATAAACCGTTAAATGATATACTGGTACTCTGTATACACAAATTTGACCGGGAAATGCCGTTGAGGTGCTAGATTGAGTCAATTTGAGGGCGCATTAATTGCGGGACGATACGAAATTCGTGAACATATTGCCACCGGTGGCATGGCGAGCGTTTTCAAAACCTGGGATCACCGTGTGGAGCGCCTGGTTGCCATTAAAGTCTTGCGGTCGCTGGATAAGAACGACTCGCGAGCCGTTGAACGTTTCCGGCGTGAAGCGCGCGCAGCTGCAGCCCTTGCCCATCCCAATGCCGTCACAATCTACGATTTCGTAGAGGAGTTCGGACAATATTTTCTGGTCATGGAATACATCCACGGCCCAACCCTGAAGCAATTGATTGCGCAGCGCCGCCACCTGCTGGCGCACGAAACGTTGGAGATCGCGGCCCAGGTTTGCGCCGTGCTGCAGGTAGCTCACGAGCGACGCTTCATCCACCGTGATATTAAGCCACAGAATATCATGCTGGTAACAAATGGCGCACCCGCCAACGCCGGAACGGGAGCCAACGCCCTGCTCGTGAAGCTCACCGATTTTGGCATCGTGCGTGTTGCCGAGGATGCCGGCCTGACCAACAGTGGCATCGTGCTGGGAACGGCGGACTATCTTTCGCCTGAACAGGCCAGGGGGGAAACCCTGACCGCCTCTTCCGATCTTTATTCGTTAGGTGTGGTGATGTTTGAAATGCTGGCCGGGCGACCTCCTTTTGTCGGGCCAACCGCTGTATCAATAGCGATGCAGCATGCCTCGACCAACCCGCCATCGCTGCACCAGTTCAACGCCAATGTGCCACCCGCGCTTGAGCAAATTGTGATGAAGGCCCTGGAAAAAGAGCCGGAGAATCGTTTTCTCTCTGCCGCCGAAATGCAGCAGGCGCTGCGCTATTGCGCGAAAGAATTATACGCGCGCGCCAGTTCGACGACTCCGGCGCCGCAGTTCATGCCGCGCAACTTTCTACCTCCTGGTGGAGCGCGGTCCCTGTAGAGGCAGTGCCTGGTGCCTGTCCTCTCCGGGTGTTTGTGGTCGCCCATGGGGTAGGGGCTTATGATCCACCCGGCCCAGGCGCGGAGAATTTACTACATATTATATGGGCGATCCCTTGTGGTCGCCCGATGCATGAGGGATAGCATCTATGGAACGCACAGCGATTCATACCACTTCGGCTCCGGCAGCGATTGGTCCATACAATCAGGCCATTCGTTGCGGAGATTTGATTTATACGTCCGGCCAGATTGCGCTTGATCCGGCCACCGGAGAGCTAGTGGGCGAAGATATCGAAGCGCAGACGCATCGCGTACTGCAAAACCTGCAGGCGGTGCTGAGCAGCGCCGGATCATCACTCTCCAACGTCATAAAGACAACAGTTTTTCTTGCGCAGATGAGTGACTTCCAGGCTATGAATGCAGTATATGCCGGCTATTTCGAGGGCATCGCGCCCGCGCGTTCGACAGTAGCGGTTGCTGAACTGCCCCGCAAGGCGCGTGTCGAAATTGAATGTATTGCGCTCGCCGTATAGGAGCCAGATTATGTTGTTTAACGAATTCGTTCAGCAATCCCACGGGCCGATAAATCGGCGGTGTGTACGGTGAACCGGCCCCTACGGCTCCGTCGTGGCAATGGAATGCATATCCCACGGCGGAGCCGTAGGCCCCGATTTATCGTGGGCACCGCCGATTTATCGGCCCTACGTCCATTACCGAAGTATTCCGTTAAAGTGCGTGATCGCGCCCCCATACCTGGAGAACTAAAAAATGAATGCAGCGGCTATCTGGCAGGCAACGCTTGACCGGCTCGAAACGACACCAATTGATACTGTATGTAAGACCTGGCTTCAGTCTGCTTATCTGATGAATAATGCGACCATAGGTGCGGATGATATCGATGCTGCCTTTCTGCCTGCCCAGGATGAAGTGCTGTATTTCACGCTCGCGGTGCCGGGCACACTGGCACGCGACATGATTATAACGCGCTGGCGGCGTACTGTTGAAGATATACTGGCCGATGTTACCGGCCAGCCGGTCGTAATCGCGGTTATGCAGCAGGACGAGGCTCATGATTCCCATGATGCTCACCAGGTGGGTGAAACTTATACGTCTCCTGGGCGTGACTTGCCGGGCGGCAGGAGCGCAAGTACTCGCTATGCGGCCTCCACGCAGCGCCAGACGGAGGATTACGCCTATGACATGGAGGAACACGAGGGAATGGAAATGCGTCTTCCACGCTCTGCCGCCGATAAGCGCCCCACTTCCGTCTATGGATATGGCGCCTATGCCAACGAGAGCAATTACGCCAGTTACTCCGATTTTGACGAGAGCGATCACCTCAGCGAGGAATGGGATAATGAGCAGCGCGCCAATATCTTGATGCACAACCGCCTCAATCCCCGCTATACCTTCGATGCCTTTATTGTCGGTAATAGCAACCGGCTGGCGCATGCCGCTTCCCTTGCCGTCGCGGAGGCGCCCGGCGAATCATATAACCCGCTCTTCCTCTATGGGGGTGTGGGGCTTGGAAAGACGCACCTGCTGCACGCCATCGGCCACCAGGGCGTACAGACCGGGCTGGCCGTACTCTATGTCTCATCCGAACAATTCACTAATGAAATCATCAATGCCATTCGCTATCGCACCACGGAGGAGTTTCGCGCCAAGTATCGCTCCGTCGATATCCTGCTCGTCGATGACATTCAATTTATCGCCGGCAAAGAGTCCACGGAGGAAGAATTCTTTCATACTTTCAACAGCCTGTACGAGATGAGCAAGCAGATCGTGATCTGTAGCGACCGCCCGCCAAAGGCGATTGTGAGCCTGGAAGAGCGCCTGCGCTCGCGTTTCGAATGGGGATTGATAGCCGATATCCAGCCGCCCGACCTTGAAACACGCATGGCCATCCTGCGTGTCAAAGCCGATCTCTTGCGCTATCGCGTGCCGGACGATATCATTGCGTATATCGCCGGGCGCGTACAAACAAACATCCGCGAACTCGAAGGCTGCCTGAATCGCCTGATGGCGTACCAGCAGCTGCATCAGACCGAACTAACCATGGATATGGCGCGCGCTGCCATGTCATCGCTCGTGCAGGACAGCAGGGAGGTGCGCCTGACCAGCAAGCAGATTGCCCAGGCCGTCGCCGAGTACTATCATATTACGCTGGAAGACATGTGCGGCAAACAACGCGACAAGCACATCGTGATGCCACGCCAGGTCGCCATGTACCTGATACGCCAGGAGACACAGGCATCCTTGCTGGAAATCGGACAACTGTTCGGCGGGCGCGATCACAGCACAGTTCTGCATGCCTGTGAAAAGATCGAGCGCGCTTTGAACATTCATCCCACGCTGCGGCGCGAAATCGTAGCCATTCGCGAACAACTCATGCGCGAATGAGGGTTACCAGGAATAATTATGCTACCATATACTACCTACCTGATCGACCTGGACGGGGTCATCTATCGCGGCAACGAACTGCTGCCGGGGGCGAAAGCATTCGTCCAGTGGCTCGAAGCCAATCACCACAAATACCTCTTTCTGACCAATAACTCCTTTGCGACTAGCACGCAGATACTGGCAAAACTCGCGCAGCTGGGCATCGCCACCGATAACGCGCACCTGCTGACTGCGGGCCAGGCGGCGGTACAGTATATCGCGCGCCGTTTTCCCCATGGCACCGTCTATGTCGTCGGCGAGCCTGCCCTGATGCAACTGGTAGAAGCGCAGGGCCTGGTAGTAGCCAGCCTGGACGCGCAGAAGGCAGATGCGATCCTGGTGGGACTCGACCGTGGCTTCGACTACACAAAGATGACGCACGCGGCTAATGCCGTTCGCGCAGGCGCGCTCTTTGTCACCATCAATCGCGACCCCGTGCTGCCCATTGCCGGCGGCTTCATCCCCGGCTGCGGCGCCCTGGCAGCTGCTATCGAGGTCAGCAGCGGCATAACGCCTGAAGTTGTAGGCAAACCGGAACCACGCTTGCTCCTGGAGGCCATGCACGCGCTAGGAAGCCGGGCAGATGAAACCGTCATGATCGGCGATACGCTCTCAGTTGATATTCAGGCCGGGCATAACGCCCAGACGCATACAATCCTCGTCCTATCGGGCAGCAGTTCGCGCAAAGACCTGGAGAAGTCTTCGCTGAAGCCAGATCATGTATACGAAGACCTGGCCGATATGCTGCAAAAAGAGGAGAAGCTATGAGCGAGCGCAGCAGCGAGAAAACGATTTCTTACTACTATGGCAGCCATCCCACCGAGGAGGACTTGATGGGGGAGGCAACCCAACATCATGCCGCGACGCAGATTCTTCGCTGCGCTCAGAATGACACGAACAATTCCCCGATTCGATTGGATGGAAAAATTCATCATGCCTTTTCCCTGGCCCTGGGCAGTCCTGTATGCTCCTTGACATCCTGTCGCATAGCCGCTAAACTATAGCCAGCAAACAAAAAACCGCTAGAAGTGACGATGAGCAGGAGGAGTAGGCACCTATTCTCCGTACAGAGAAGGAAGATCATGCCGGCTGCGAATCTTCCCCGGAGCAATACGCCGAAGGTCGCCTGGGAGTCTGAAATCCGACTCAAACAGGGTTTCACGGGAGTGCCCGTTACAGTACAGCCCAAGAATCAATCTTCGTGATTGATTGAAACAAGGTGGTACCACGAGCAATTTTAGCCCTTTCTCGTCCTTGACGGGGAAAGGGCTTTTTCTATAGAACCGGGAATACATTGCACGCGGGGAGGGAATATGATCGAACAAGAGAAAGAACTGGTTGCATCTTTGCCAAAGGCATATGAGCCGCAGGAGGTCGAGGGCAAATGGTATCGTTTCTGGGAAGAGGGCGGCTACTTCAAGCCACGGCCAGGGACGACGGGCAAGACATTTGTCATCAGCATGCCGCCGCCCAATGTAACGGGCGCGCTGCACCTGGGTCATGCGATCACGGCGACTATCGAGGACATCCTGATTCGCTATCATCGCATGATCGGCGACGACACGCTATGGGTGCCGGGCGAGGATCATGCCGGAATCGCGACTCAAGTGGTCGTGGAGCGCCTGCTGGCTTCAGAGGGCACGGACAGGCACAAAGTTGGCCGCGAGGCGTTTATCGAGCGTGTCTGGCAATGGGTCCACAAGTATAAGAGCCGTATCCAGAACCAGCATCGCCGGCTAGGAGCTTCGTGCGATTGGTCGCGCGAGCGCTTCACGCTGGATGAAGGGCTATCGAGAGCAGTGCGCGAAGTGTTTGTGCGCCTCTATGAAGAGGGATTGATTTATCGCGGCGAGCGCATCATCAACTGGTGCCCACATGACATGAGCGCGCTTTCCGATCTTGAAGTCAATCACGTCGATACGCCGGGAACACTGACCTACGTGCGCTACCCGCTGAAGCCGGAACCCGGCCACGAGAACGAGCCAACTGAGTACATCAGCGTCGCCACCACGCGCCCTGAAACCATCCTGGGCGATACCGCCGTGGCCGTCAATCCCAAAGACCCACGCTACGCAAATTTGATCGGGCGTATGGCGATACTGCCGGTAATCGGACGTGAGATACCCATCATTGCCGACGAGGCCGTGGATGCCAACTTCGGTACAGGCGCGGTCAAAGTCACGCCCGCACATGACCCGACCGACTTCGAAATCGGCATGCGTCATAACCTGCCGCGCGTGCAGGTGATCGGCTTCGACGCGAAAATGACCGGGGAGGCCGGCCCATATGCCGGGCAGGACCGCTACGAGGCGCGTAAAAACCTGGTGGAGGAACTGAAACAGCTGGAACTGCTGGTCAAGGTTGAGGAGTATACGGTGCCGCTGGGCCATTGCCAGCGCTGCGATACGGTCATCGAGCCATTGATTTCAAAGCAGTGGTTTGTGAAAATGACGCCGCTGGCAACGCCTGCCATGGGCGCGGTAAAGTATGGCCAGATGAAGATCGTGCCGGAGCGCTTCAATAAGGTCTACATGGACTGGCTGGAGAATATCCACGACTGGTGCATCTCACGGCAACTGTGGTGGGGGCATCGCATTCCCGTCTGGTATTGCGACGACTGCGGCGAGATGATTGCCAGCCGCGAAGACGTGACGGCCTGCCCTCACTGCGCTAGTGCGAATATCCACCAGGACGAGGATGTGCTTGACACGTGGTTCAGTTCATGGCTGTGGCCGTTCAGCACGCTGGGATGGCCGGATGTGACCGCGGATTTGCAGCGCTACTATCCAACATCCGTAATGGAGACCGGCTACGACATCATCTTCTTCTGGGTAGCGCGCATGGCGATGGCCGGCATCCATTTCATGGGACTGATCCCGTTCCATACGATTTACCTGCATGGCCTGGTGCGCGACGCAAAAGGCGAGAAGATGAGCAAGTCCAGGAACAATGTCGTCGATCCCATCGAGGTCATGGACCAGTATGGCACGGATGCGCTGCGCTTCACGCTCGCCACGAGCAGCACGCCGGGCAACGATATGAAACTGGTGCCGGAACGCATCGTTGGTAACCGCAACTTTGCCAACAAAATCTGGAATGCCTCGCGCTTCGTGCTGATGACCACTGTGGGAATCGGTGGGGGTGTGCCGGACATTCGCGAGGTGCAGCCAACGACGCTGGCTGACCGCTGGATTCTCAGCCGCCTGGCAAAGCTGACCGGACGAGTGACGGCGCTGATCGAAAACTTCCAGCTAGGTGAGGCCGGTCGCCAGATCAACGAGTTCTTCTGGTCGGATTACTGCGACTGGTACGTGGAAATCGCCAAAGTGCAGTTGCAGGGCGACGAGGAGATACGGCGCGGTACCGCCGGTATCTTGCGCGCCGTGCTTGACCAGAGCCTGCGCCTGCTGCATCCCTACATGCCGTTCGTGACCGAAGAGGTGTGGCAGTATCTCTATCGGATTTGCGAACCGGATTCCAGTCTCTGGCCGGCTTCAGCATTGATTGTCGCGCCGTGGCCGCAAGCCAATGCTGAGGCTAGCGATGACGATGCGGAGCAGGATTTTGGCCTGCTGCAAGAGGTGATTGCGCGCATCCGCGACGCGCGCAGCCAGATGAACGTCGAGCCAGCGCGCCGCGTGCCTGTGATGATGGCTGCCGGGAGCCACCTGGAGATGTTGCGGGCGCAGGCCCCACTGATCGAGTTCCTGGCGCGTACCGAAAAGCCACAACTATTCGAGCAGCTTGACGAGAAGCCCGAGCAAGCAATGAGCCTGCTGGCCGGACCGGTAGAGATCTACTTGCCATTGGCCGGGCTGCTGGACATCGGCAAAGAACTGGAGCGGCTCGATAAGGAAATCGCCCAGGCGCGGCAAGAGATTGCGCGGCTGCAAGGCAAGCTGGCAAACGAGAATTTTGTGACGAGGGCAAAACCCGAAGTCGTCGAAAAGGAGCGCGAGCGCCTTGCTGTTCAGGAGGAGCGTATCGGTAAGCTGCTGGAACGCAGGGCAGAACTGGGAGGATGATGTGAAAATCGGGTCCCTATCTTTTGGGGAGGTAGGGGCCAGATTATGGAGTTTGACGAAATAATCTAGCAATGGGCGCGAGGCCGATCATGGGTTTTCACAACAGAGTCCGGTAACGGGCGCGAGGCCGATCAATCGGCGGTGTGTACGGTATGCCTGTCCCCCAGACAGGACTGCCCGGCCCCTACGGCTGCGCCGTGGGGATGCATTGTCCGGCTGCGCCGTAGGCCCCGATTGATCGCGGGCAGCGCCGATTGATCGGCCCTGCGTCCATTATCGAGTAGTTTCCGCATGGGCATGTGCGGCTATCATTGCCAGGACTATCAGTACGAGACTGTAGATGTGTGGGATATAGGCCAACCAGGGGCTGGACTGGCCGTGAGATTGCTCCATTCCTTTGCTTGCCTCTACAAGAGGTGGGATTTCACTTGCATGCTTAAAGTCTAAGCTGATGTAAGGAAATCTACATCGTTAGAATGGCCTATTTCTGGCCGCATATCGCTAAGGCTTATGGGTAAATATCAGATTTATAATATTGACAGCCTTTCCCCTTTTCATTAGAATGAACTCACCTTAGTAGCCGGTGCCATAGAACCTTGCTTCGTTGAAAGGGTTGCCATGGACGATGAAAGTTTGACTGAAGGCCAGAATGGGTTGAGTCAGGCCCACAAAACCATAGCGGAACAGCAGGCGGAGATCGAGCAACTGCGTTCAAGACTCGCGAATGAGAATTTTACGCAAGTTCTGCGTACAGCGTTAATAACTGCTTCCACAGCAGCCACGATTGCCTCGCCGGTGACACATTCGCAATTGCTGGAGATGATCGTCGCAACTGCCGCGCATATCCTTTCCGCGCAGGCCGCGTCCCTCTTCCTGATCGATAACCATACGCAGGAACTCATCTTTGAAGTGGCTCTTGGGCAGAAAGCGGATGAAGTGAAGAAATTTCGCATCCCGCTGGGTCATGGTATTGCCGGGCTGGTAGCGGTGAGCGGGCAACCAATGGCGGTTGCGAACGCCGAGAGCGACCTGCGCCAGGCCAGCGATGTAGCCCGGGCCGTCGGTTATGTGCCACGCAACATCCTCTGTGTTCCTCTCGTCTACAACGATAGGACTATAGGAGTTCTTGAACTACTCGACAAGACGGGAGATAGCTCTTTCGGCATCGATGATATGCATGTGTTGAGCATGTTCGCGAACCAGGCCGCGGTCGCTATTGAACAATCACGCATGCATGATAGCCTGGTTCCCTTGATCGTCGAAGTGTTGCAGTCAGCCGGTGGCATTGCAGAACAAACGAAGGAAGAGCTCCAGCAGCAAGCGTTAGACTTCATCACGGCTATTGAGGAAAGCCCGGCGTATCACAATGCCATGAAATTAGCCAGGCTGATACACGAAATCTCGTGGCAAGGTGACGAGGAACTCAAATTGTGCTACGTGATTCTCAGCAATTTCGCGGAATATTTGAGGGCGAGGGCGAAAGCTACTTCTGAGCTGGGGTGGCTGTAATGATAACGCGACAGCCGGAGTGGAGCAAACCTTTCACCGCCGATGCTCTACAGAAACTCACTCCTGTCCTGCCTCTTGATAACATTACTCGTGAATGGGCCTGGGAAGGAGGCACCGGCAAGGGGGTCAAGGTGGCCGTGATCGATAGCGGAATCGATGCTTCGCACCCCGCTATTGGCGCTCCCCTGAGCGGCTACGTCACTGTCATTGAGAAACCGGAAGGTATGCTGCTCGATACCGCGCCGCATGGGGATTCGTATGGGCATGGCACTGCCTGCGCCGGTATCATCCGCTCGCTTGCCCCAGATTGCGAACTCTATAGCATCAAGGTATTGGGAGAAGGATTGAGCGGGCGCAGCACGGTCTTTGCAGCCGGCCTGCGCTGGGCCATCGAGAACGGCATGCATGCCTGCAATTTGAGCCTGGGAACGACCAAAAAAGACTTCTACGCGCTGCTGCACGAACTGACCGACCTGGCCTACTTCCGTAATGTAGTGCTGGTAACCGCGGCTAATAACATGCCGGTCCCCAGTTTCCCATCGGTCTATGCCTCGGTCATTTCGGTAGCGGCGCACGAGGGAAAAGACCCGTTTGTTTTCTACTATAACCCACATCCGCCGGTAGAATTTGGCGCGCCAGGCATCGATGTACGCGTAGCCTGGAAGAACGGAGAATGGCTCACAACCACGGGCAACAGCTTCGCCGCCCCACATATCACAGGCATCATAGCCAGGATTCTAAGCAAGCATCCCGGATTGACGGTGTTTCAGATCAAAGCCATCTTGCGCGCTTTATCCTCTAATATGACGCGAGATGGCAGCGAGCACCAGGTGTAGGGGCCAGATTATCGACTTTGACAAAATAATCAAGTAATGGACAGAAGGCCGATTTATCGGCCTTCCCGGGATGACCAGGGTAATTTGTAAAACTCCATCATCGCGCCTGGGGTGGGGCCTCAACGCCTGCATCTTCCTTTGCCTCAGCAGCCCGCACCTGGGGAAGCACCAGCAAAACGAAGACACCAACCAGGGCCATAGCAACTCCTGCGACGGCGAAGACGTAGCCCAGGCCAAACAGCGTGGCGAAGAGCGCGCCAAGCGGCGGGGCCAGCACCTGAAAAAACGTTTGCAGCCCTATCGCAGCGGACGAAACGCGGCCCATCAGCTGGGGCGGCGTTTCTTTTTGTAAAATATAGCCGTAAGGTACGAAGATGGCGGCTCCGGCCAGACCCATAAGCAGCCAGATTGGCAACCACCCGGCGCCCACGCCCCTGATGGCAATAATCAACGCCAGACCAAGGATGGCAACCAGAACCCCGCTCATCACTTTGCCCGCGCCTATCAATCCCAGTGGATGAAAGCGATTGCCCCATTGGCCAACGATTACCGCGCCAATAGCAGTGCCCAGGCCTACCGATCCGACGGCCAGCCCCAGGTAGGCCTGATTGAGTCCCAGTTGTTCAACGGAAAGCGCCGCCAGCGAATCAAAGGTAAAAATGATGAAAATTGTGACCATCATACTGCCAACGGCAATGGCGAGGACCTTGCGATGCACGATATAGCTGATTCCGGCCACGAACTCGGACCAGAAATTGCTTTTCGGCGCTTCTTCCTGCTCTTCCTGGGATGGTAGTGCTGCCTCGATCCCGGCAGATTCTTCGCTTTGCTCAGAATGACGCGCTTGCACCATGTCATTCTGAGCAAAGCGAAGAATCTCCTGCATACTCGGTAGCTGGCTCAGGATGATGGCGGAGAGCAGGAAGGAGAGCGAGTCGGCGACGAAAGCGGCCTTCGGGCCGGCGGCCAGCACGATCACGCCGCCGATAGCCGGGCCAATCACCTTTGTGATTTGCGTTGAAAGCTGGCTCAGTGAATTTGCTGCCAGTAGATCATCCTCCGGCACTGTAAAACGAATCGTAGCCTGGCGCGCGGGGTCGAAAAAGGAGGTGAATATGCCTGCCGCCAGCACCAGCGCCAGCAAAACGTAGAGATTTGGGGCCCACACCAGCCCAAGCACCACAACCGCCCGCGCCAGGTCACAGGCGATCATTACGGTGCGGCGAGGCCAGCGGTCAACCCATACGCCGGCGAAAGGCGCTACCAGTATCGAGGGCAGGATGAGGGCCACCGAGAGCGCGGCCAAAGCTCCCGCCCCCAACTTCCAGGTAAAAGTAATCAGGCTGAGCAGCGCCAGCAAATCCAGCCAGTCGCCGAGATCAGAGATGACCTGGCCACCAAACAGCAGGCTGAAGGCCCGGTGTCGTAAAGGGGCCAGAATGGTAATGCGCGATATCATGATTGCTCCTATGACTGGTGGGAGCGGGCGACTACAAGGATCGCCCCTACTCAAGCGATATTAGCTGCGAGCCTGGCCATACCTCGCTCAACCACGTCACGGATAGCCTGGCTACCAAGGTGTACTGTCTGCATGGCGCTCACGCCAACAATCGAAGCCTGCTCCTGCGTCAGCGGCAGCTCGTCCAACGCGGCGTTCAGGTCATCCCGGTGGTGAGGATCGAGGTGCGCATGTTTGATTACGGTGCGGAAGGCCTGGCGCGGCAATCCGGTGCGCGCAATTTGCTCATCGACCTGTTCCAACGTCGGTGGATAGCCCTCCATCACCGCGATGTAGCCGAGCAGCGCCACGGGATGGTAATGAAAGATCCAGTAATACTGCGAGCCAACCATGGCCGCTACCGAAGGATAGGGCGCTCTCTGGAGAATCTCTCGCCGGTCGTAGCCGAGCACTTCCAGGTCATCTAGCAGCCAATCGTCGTGATGCATCTCCTCGCGGATATGCTTTGCCAGGTACCTGGCTACACCGGTAGCTACAGGATCATTCTCATCCATAGCGCGTGCCTGGCGGAGCGCCGCCTCCATCAAGGGAACGCTGGCGCGGATCATGGAGTGCATGGTGAACATGTACTCGGGATACAGCTCGGCGAGGCGCGGGTTGCTGGTGAGCGCGTAGCCGGCCGCCATCAGTTCCGGTAGCACTATTTCAATTTTGTAACGCAATCGTGCGCTGTTGCTGATTGTTGTCATCTGTCGATCTGTCCTCCCATTACTGCCATGGCATTCAATAGCCGGTCTGATCTATCTCCTAGAGGATCTGCGCGTCTCTGCATCGCCCAGCAAAGATCGCACATGCCTCGAAATTCCTTTTTCGCAAGATCCGCGTACTTTGGATGCATCGTCAGCGCGCCAACGCCCATCCTGTGTACCACCTGTAGCAATGGATCGGCGCCGAACAAATCCAGCGCCTCGCGCAGTTCCTCTCTTGTCTTGCACTGGCGACGCAGCCGCGGTGATCCCCAGCCCATCAGTACATGTTCATTACAGCACGCGGTAACAATGCCGTCATAGCGAATCATCTGCGCTGAAACGTTATCGCAGGCTGGAAACACCTCACCGGGCCAGCGTTCGCCCGTTTTCGAGAGGAATATCTTCTCCCCTCTGCCCGCGGAGAGAGGGATGACCCGTTTAAATTCCACATAGTCGGTGACACGGTCGCCAAAGGCCTGATCTAGCAGTCGTTCGGCCCGCTGCACCATTGCGGGAATATCCAGCACCTGAACGACCATCCAGGCAGCTTCCTCAGCGATGGTACGCGCCGCACGGATGAAGCGCTCGTCATCGATGCTGGCGGCATGGAACGAGTCGGTGCTGAGAAAGACACAGCTTGCGCGCCTGAGAACCTTGCGAATCCAGTCCGGGATCTCGGCGTTGGCCCACACGCCGCTGGTGTAGATAACGATATGCTTGCTATCAGCAAGGCGCTCGGTTGCCAGCGCCAGCCCGCGGCGCTCAACGAAGGGTTCTCCACCGGTGATGCCGACCATCTCCACCTCCGGTCTGTTCCGAATTTCATCAATGATCGCTTCGAAGAGCGCAAAGTCGCTGATGCTGGGGCTATCAGGGCGCGAATCCACCGAGCAATGCGCGCAACCAACAGGACAACGGTCGGTGATGAACAGGCCGATGGAGCGCCCCCGCGTGTTGCGCAAGTAGCCGACCTCGTCCAATTTCAATTGACGCATAGTTCTCTCCTCTCCGGGTCGTAGCCGAGACCGAGCATGTACTGGTAGGCCTGAATGCCGAAACTCGAACGTTGCTGCTGGATTGTCACCAGCTGGCGCTCGACGAAGCGCATGGTCTGACGGGCCATCAGCGGTGCGAGTCGTTCAGAGATCGCCGGATCATCAGCCAGCCTGTAGCAGGTGCTGCAATAGCCGTCGCAGTCTACTTTGCCCGCGCTGTGGCGATTCGCGATATATTCGGGACCAAAGACACGAATGGCGCGCAGTAGATTTGATTGCAATAAACGCCCGGAGATGGTAGTCCAGTCGTCTTCCAGGGAGTGTCCGAGGCGGAGATGGGGCGGCACCGGGCCATCTACGACCTCCTGGTTGCAGCAGGCGATGATCGTTCCATCATAGGTCATTACGGGCCAGGTGGCGAGTCCGCACGGCTGGGGAGCAATGTCTAAGGGAGCATAGTGCTCGCGTTCCTCTAACCACTCCCTGGCGCGTCCTACCGCGTTCACGGGCGCGACATATGCTGGGACGCGGTCATTGAAGGTGCGCCGGATATCGGCGGTGACATCGGCCAGGTAGGGGTCGTTTTCGTCCATCCCGACCACCTGGATACTCACATCCTGGCCGCGCTCCACCAGTGCCTTCAGAACGCGAAACACAGCGGCCCGTGGCACCTGCTGCTCGTGAAAGATGTCGAGGCTGGCAGTGAAGTGGTCCAACCCGGCAATAGCGCGCTCAATGGATGGCGGTATCTGCTGCTGGCGCGCAAAGAACATGCCCGAAGTCAAGGAGACGCGAGTACCTGCCGCGTGAGCAAGTTCGATTAACCGCTGGACCAGTCTGGGTCGCAACAAAGCTTCTCCGCCTGTGAGCATCAGCACCTGCGGGTGGTTAGCCGGCGTGAAGGTTTCGACAAAGCGCAGGAATATCTCTCCGGCGTACTGCTCACTGGTCATAAGCGAGTTCGTGGAGCAGTGAGCGCACTTAAGCGGGCAGCGCCTCGTCAGCGACAGGAAGAGCCCCGCAGCGGGTATTGGCCGTAATTTTATAATTTCCATGACGTGCATGCAGTACACCTCCTATTGCTTAGCCCTGCACTACTATAGTCTCCCGCTAATAAATGAAGTAGCCTACTCCACTCTCCGGCCACGATTGAAATGCCAGGATGCTTGCATCGATTTGCTCTTTGCTGGCAAGCAGAATCTTCAATTCTCCCGGTGAAAGCGTAGTCAGTACCTCAACCTGCTCGCCGGGTATCTGTTCCAGAGTGAACCCGGCGCTCTTTAAAACATTGAGCGATTTGTTTGTGTCAAGTTGTTGCGGCATACATCTGAACCCCTTAGCTGAACTTGCCCAAATTCTGTATGATCGGTGACATCCCATGAGCGGGATGTCACCAGTACTTCTCCCTCTCTCTCATCGCTCACCCGAAAGGTGACCTGGAAGCCGAAGCCCCTGGTAACCTTTCCGGGTGACATTTAGCGAAGGACTAGAAGTATCTTAGTAATAGAAGTTGCCATTACCCTTGGCGTAACCCTGCACATCGGCAGCCTCGTCCAGACGCTTTTTCGTCCTTACCAGCACATCCACTTCCTCGGGGCTGAGTGAGGATATGACCAGGCGCTGCTCCTCGTTCATGGTGTCGGTATTCATACCAACCTCTTCCAAAGCCTTGATCGGATCTGGTTGATTCTGGGTCATAGAAGAATTACCTCCTCTTTTCTTAGTAAAGTGACAGTTGTGTTTAGATCGGTTTGTCGCAAACCGGTGGCCTTCGCGTGAGAGCGAAGCCTTTATGTTATGAAATCCTGGAATTATTAGCGGCCTTATCACCTCTTTCTCTTAATGGAGCTTCCTGATATCCCGGTGGACGATCACAAGATTCGCCCCTCATAAATTTTTCCAACCGGATCGGGCGCTGCTGTAGGGCGCGGGGACAGGCACGAGGCGCTGTCCCTACAGGATATGGGACGCAGACGCCCCTTATTCCCTGCTCTGATTGTCAAAATTCATCAGGAGGATGGCCGGCCCTCCTGACGGTTGGGATATCCGGCAGGCCTTCCCTGCTCAAGGCCGCTGCGCGCGGCATGAGAAAACCCACGCCATACGTTTGTTAAAGAACGCCTTTCGAGCGCAGCAGTAATTCCTTGAGTATTTGATAGGCCGCGCTTCCCTGGTTCCCTACCTCGACCATCTGCGATGTCAGGGCAATGTAATGGCCGCTCGGGTATATTTCCAGTATCTCTTCCTTTCCCTCTGCCAGCGCATCTTGCTGGGGTGGGTACTCGGCTAACCAGTTCGTCAACCGCTTGAAATCGGGGGTCTGTCCCTGAAAACGCTGCTGGAAGTAATAATCCGCGACCTCCGACCGGTTCAGAACCCCATCAACGTTGCGAAGAGGCGTTCGATACTGAACCGTCTCGATAATGGGCTGCGTCGGCTTATCATTGCGTTGTTGAACGGGGACCAGGCAGGGTCCGTACTTTGCGAAGTACAGGATACTATGGTTCGTGTCTATCCCGCCCACGAAAGGGCGATTATCCCGAAATGACTCCAATGATGCTGCTACCTTATTAATGGCCGTGGTTCGCATATCTTGTGGATTGCGCACCCTGCCATCATGGTCTATCCAGTAGAGGCTGCGTATGATGTCGTCGCCGGAATATGCTCCAATTTTCTGGATGCCGAAATCTTGATAGCGTTTCGCCACAATAGAGCCTCTGGTCAGCACGAAATCCCCGATTCCGGCCAGCGTCCAGTAGTCGTTGTGTTCAAGCAGAAACTCGAAGGTGGCACGCGCCTCTTCAGGTGTTTCAGTCGGAAAGCCGATGAAGCCCATCATCTGCGCTCCAATGCCCGCGCGCGCCAGTTCTCGCAGCACTTCCGGCACCTGGTCGAGGTGTACCCCTTTATTAATCAGATTGAGAACGCGCTGCGAGCCAGATTCATAGCCAAATGAGATGGCAACGCATCCCGCGTTTTTCAATTCGTCTGCTAATCCTTGTCTGAAAGTGCGTTCCAGGCGCAGCTCCGCGCTCCACCGGATGTCAATTCCATTTTCCTGGATGGCATGGCAGAGCTTGCGCAAGTAGGACGGCGAGATTGCGTCCACCGAAAAGTAAAGCGTGCGGGCAAAGCGCGTGATGTTTCGCAATTCCCGTATCGTGGCCTCGATGGGCCTCATGCGCGAGGGCGAAGTTGGAGAATCGGTATTGAGTCCATAATCACAAAAGGTGCATTTATTCCAGTAACAGCCTCGTGTCGGCGAATAGAGGACAACGGGTTCGGGAGACCAGTACTGCTTCCAATCCCAGATGTCGTACCTGGCATCGGCAAGCGCGGCTAAGTTTTCGTACCGCGCCGCCGGCTGCATAATTGTTACCGGATCGTCTGGCAGCAGTATTCCTGGGCGCTGCCGGGGCAGGGGCTTACGCTCGCGTATCGCATCAAGTATCTCGATAAGCGCCGTTTCCCCCTCACCCGCTACAATGACATCGCAATCGGGGAATAGCGTCCATATCTGCCGCGGATCGTTCAGGTACTTAATGTCATCGCTGATCTCCGTTCCGCCCAGGCAAATGATGCACTCCGGGCGCAAAGATCGGATGAGCTTGCACATGGCAATGGCAAAAGGCAACTGGTCGGCATAGTTGACAGAGAGGCCGACAAGGTCCCAGGCGCGGCTCAGAATAGTATCAGCGAAAGGACCGTTAAGATACGGCGAGAACGGATTCAGGAGCCTGTTCAGGCAGGAAGGGTTGGTCAGGTCGCCGATACTGCTGAGATTGCCTACAACTGTAGGAACGAATGCGAAATTATGGAACTGGCCGGCAAATCCCTGCACAGACAAAAAATCCAGCCAGCGATTCATTATCATGACCGCATGACGATATAAGCCATAGTCATAAAATGCCTCTGCATCCTGCAAGATCGCTATCGCCTGGCGTACCATGCATGGCTTGAAACCGACTGCCGCTAAAGCGTAACGGTACGTGAGCTGCTCGCCGCGCGTTAACCGCCCTTTCTTCTCCAGGCGAAGGCGGATATCCTCGCAATACTGGAGCTGACCGGCAACCTGTTCCGGCCGCGCCAGGTAATTGAGGGCTTCAATATTGGCATCAAGGCAGGTGATATTTGTATAACCGGCATTAGATGTCGCACCCACAAGATAAGAAATCGAATGGTAAGGGGCAGTCGGGTCGGTCAGCGGCGTATTGATAAGCAGGTACTGTATCTCGTCGTATTTCACTGTGGTTCCCCTAACGTTTTACCATGAAAAAGACTCTCGCGCATGTCATTCTGAATGAAGTGAAGAATCCGCAGCACGTACTTGATCGATCTGGCTCAACAGAGCTTCTTCCCCTTCGTTGCTCAGGGCTTCGGCTTCTTGCGCTCAGAATGACACGTCCGAACTGGTTTTTAGCGGCATGCTATTTTCACGTTCATAAACTTGCTACACAGTAAACGGTGCCTATGAAGAAATTTAGCACCTCAATCGTAGGGATGTATCCTGGTAGTCGCCCGCACGTGTGCTTGTAAAAAGAAAAATATGTGGCTTTTCAAGAAGATGAGAGGCCGATTGGCAGGAGAGACGAACATTCGCAAGTGTGCCTGACGAAAGAGACAGTTTCAATTGAAAGAAGATTGGTTCGTAGTAATTACTGAATGGGGAAGCACATGTTATTGAAAGGGTTGGAAAGAAAATAGGGTGCTTGAGTGCCGTGTGATGCATTAAGATGTACCACACAACGCTCAAGCACTCCGTTTGCGGCAAATTGTTCTATATTGCCATCTCTTCCTGCGCAATTTGGGAGAACTGCTCGTTATACAACTTCGCGTAGAGGCCGTTGCGCTCCAGCAGTTCCTCGTGGGTGCCGCGCTCCACGATCTCGCCATGATCTACCACCAGGATCACGTCTGCCGCCAGGATAGTCGAAAGGCGGTGCGCAATTGCCAGCGTTGTGCGATTCTTCATCAATGGCTCCAACGCGGCCTGAATCAGGCGCTCGGAGTGCGTATCGAGCGCGCTGGTGGCCTCGTCCAGGATCAGGATGCGCGGATTCTTGAGAATGACACGGGCGATGGCGATACGCTGCTTCTCGCCGCCGGAGAGCTTGAAACCTCGCTCGCCGACCAGCGTCTCGTAGCCATCGTCGAGTTCCATGATGCGATCATGGATGGCCGCGGCCTTCGCTGCGGCGATCATCTCCTCCTCGGTCGCATCGAGTCTTGCATAGAGCAGGTTTTCGCGAATGGACGCGTTGAACAGGTACGTTTCCTGCGTCACCACGCCGATGATATCGCCGAGCGAGGACAACGCGATGTCCTTGACGTTATGCCCATCGATTTCTACGGAGCCGCTGTCCACGTCATAGAGACGGGGAACGAGATAGGTGATCGTGGTCTTGCCCGCGCCACTTGGCCCGACCAGCGCGGCCAGTTGTCCCGGCTGGATGTCGAACGAAACATGGTTCAGCGTCGGACGGTCCGTCGTTTCCAGTACCTGCTCGGTCATCGTCACCGGCACGGCTACGACCGGCTTATCCGCCTTGCCATTACCTTTGCCGTCACCATTTGTTTTGCCATTATTCGTATCCAGTCCGATCAGGCTGCTAATGGACTCATCTCGCTTGTACGTGAATGAGACATCGTTGAATGTAATCTCGCCACGCACGTCATCATTCGTCAGGTGAAGAGGATTGGGCGAATCCTGTATATCAATCGGCAGGTCCAGGTATTCAAAGATGCGGTCGAACAGCGCCAGCGCGCCCTGGATATCTACCTGTATGCTCAGCAATTGCCCTATCGGGAAGAACAACCTGCTTTGCAGCGTCGTAAAGGCCACGATGCCGCCGAGGGTAATTCCTGAGTGCAGCGGATTATTGATAATTTGCCAGCCCGCGACCAGGTAGACTACCGCCGGGGTGATCGAGAAAAAGGTGCCGATGAACATGAAGAACCAGCGGCCAATCATCTGCTGGCGCACTTCCAGGTTGGTCAGGTTTTGATTCTCTTTCTCGAAGCGCTCCTGGGCATATTTCTGGCGCCCGAAGGTCTTGCTCAACAAAATGCCACTGACCGAGAGCGTCTCCTGCATCATAGCGGTCAGGGCGGCCATACTCTGCTGCGTCTCCTTGCTCGTCACCCTGCGCACGTTGCCGACCTTATACGTGATCCACAAGAAGATCGGCAGCAGGCCAAGCGATATCAGCGTCAATAGCGGGCTGATGAAAAGCATGGCGATGATCGTACTCAGCGCCGTGGAGACATTAGAAACGATGCTGGTTGCCGTATTCGTCACTACCCCCTGCACGCCGCCTACGTCGTTTGATAAACGCGACTGGATCTCACCGGTCTTGGTGGAAGTAAAGAAGCGCAGCGACAGGCTCTGCAAATGTTCATAGAGTTTATTGCGGAAATCGCGCATCACCTGTTGACCGATCATATTATTCAGATAGGTTTGCCCAACGCCGATGATACCGGTAATGATGGGCATAATGATCATGATACCAACAAAGATGATCAGCAGGTGCAGGTTGCGTTTTCCAATCGCGTCATCAAAAATGAACTGGATCAGGAACGGGTTGACAAGCCCCAACACGGTCGTGAGGATGATAGCGATCAATACGAGTATGATCTGAAATTTATACGGACTAAAGGCCGCCGCCACGCGCCGCACGGTTCGTGAGTCGGTCTTACGTCCCCGTTTTTTCTGTTCTTCGGCATAGGCGGCCATACCGCCGCCCATTCCATGAAATGCCATAGAATATGTACTCCAATCTAGCCCCCAGGCCCTGATCTAAAGTATAAACCATTCCCCGGCTGATTACACCGTCTGAGTGGACAGTTTACGACCCTGTAAATTCTGACAGGCCTGGAGGCAGAATGGTTTTACAGTTTCTGCTGGCGTTTTTTCAACTCGCTCTCCCGTCTCCTGATCTCCCTCTCGCGCTTGCGTCGCTGTAGCTCTTTATAGCGTTGGGCGTCTTTCATGCGAATGCTGACCGTCACAATGACGAGGATAAATAGCACAAGAGAAAAGACGGCCGTAAAGCTGACGTAGGCAGCTACCCAGAAGAGTAATCCCGGCGTCAATCCTATTCGCTCGACGAGAGCGTTAAGAACGAGTCCGGCCAGAATTGTGAAGAGAACAGCATCTATGCCCAGCACTACAAAGAACAGCTTGACCAATGCCGGATGACTTATTGTGCCTTTCATTGCCTCCTCCTTTCGCCCGTGATGTCGAAGTGCTAGATATGGGCTATACCGGTGAGCTTATTGTTGCCAGGCATATGCTCGAACTCACAACAAACAAAACGGGAAGAAGACGCCTCTATCAAAAATGTCTGGTGTATTCGCACTTTACCTTTTCTGGTTGTACTTTTCTCGATCTCCTGTTTGGGATTGAAACTACGCAGCCAGATCGTCACGTCGAAGACAAATTACTTGCGCCAGCCGTTTGTACGCCAGACTGAGCAGGGAAGCGTGCCGGCTTTTTGCCACCGGATCATTTGGAAGCAATCCCTGATAGTCCTGCAAACGAATCCCTACATCTAAGAAAGCCTGTTGCAACGCTGTTGGTTGCCCGTCTTCAAAGGACATGCGACTTGCCAGGTCTATTAAGAGCGCATTACGTGTCGCCGCAGGGAATCCGGCTACCACATGCGCGATCTTGGTAAAGAGCCAGCTGGTGTACATGGTATCGAACGCTAATTCTGCCGGGTCTACCAGGTTGTCTAGCTTGATTTGTCCTCCCGCTAAGCAATCGTCCTGATCGAAACGAGTCAGCCTCCCCTCTTTTCGCAGCCGGTCTAGAAAATGGTTCCTGGCAATTCTCATGCTCAACCTTTCCAGCGAGATAATGGCGATACCACCATATTGGGCTTTTAAAGCGTACTCAAATGTACGCCCGACAGCAAAAAGTACTATGTCCCATGCCACATCACTTTCCTGGCCATACCAGGAATTGAGATGGGCATTGTAAACCCAGTAGTTGACAATGGGGAACAGCTTTGAATAAAGGAGGCCCCAGGTGCCATCTCCGGTCTGCTCGATTGTAACGCTTTGGGACGAATGGTAGAAGCTATTCATCTGCACTCCTCTCAGAAAATCTGAGTAATCTAAGATTTTCTGATGCTATAATAAGACTGACCTACAAAGCTTTCTTACTTTATTCTAAGCGAACCTTAATTTAAGTACAGATGAATGTTCAAAGTGCTATTTGGCTTCTTGAGATGGAATACTTTTTCTCTTCTTTAGCAAAGTATAATCAGAAAAATGTACAGAGTCAAGTAATTTTCATTAGAATTTTTGCGAATTTTGAGGATGTTAATAAGAAGTTATGAGAAGGTTAATTCTAAAATATTCAAATTATCACAAGTTACTTACGGTGGTTAGAAATACCTTCGGATTTGTCATAGGTTTTTTAATGTAAAATTCTGATCTGTATTAGTTCTATTGATTAAAACGTGTCAAGTTGTATCAAATAAAATCGATGTGATTTAAAGGATGGGCTTGAGGTTTTCGTTCATCATGGCTTGCTTGAAGACTGAAATTATTACACAGTTTGCCTCTTGACACCTTTCAGCAAAAAAGATAGAATAAACTAGGATTTCTTGTGAGTTGAAGTAAGCTTTTCTTGGATTGAGAGCGGTGAAAGTGGGTAAGCTGACAAGCAAGTATGTGTCCCAGATAAAATCCTCTACAAGAAATGTTATGGAAAAGCGTCAATAATATATGTTCATTAATATGAAAATGTAATAGTACGAAGTCTTCTCAGGAGACAGGTATGAACCAGCCAGACGTGGAACACATCAAGCAGTATCTTCAAGAGGGGGAAGTTCAAAAGCGTGTGCAGGAGCGCATCCTCTACGCGCGCTCGCGTGCGGCAGTGACCATCAGTCGCGCTGCCCAACTGTTCGGCTTTACTGAAAACCAGTTAAGGGAATGGGAAAAACGAGGATTAATCCAATCTAATAGACCTGCTCTGTCACAGGATGGCAAACAGGGAAGGCAGCCCAAAGCCGATGGAACTGCTCCGTCACAAGATGGCAAGGCGCCGGCCAGCCACCGGCAATATTCACCCGAAGAGCTTGATAAGCTGGCACTGATCCGAGAATTATTGGAACATGGGTATGGACTGAACGAGATTCCTAAGAATATCGATGAGATTTGGAAACAGGTCCTGGGCAAACAACAGAGCGAGATTGAGGCCCTGGAGGCGCAAGAAGGCAGGCAGATCCAAGAAATCAGGCATGTACCCCTTGAGAGGCGCATAGAAAGCCTGGATCAAAAAGAGTTCTGGCGTTACTTCACGGCACAGGTCCTACGATTATCTCTTTTGTTGATTTGCGAAAATAATCCAGATACGCTTGCCGGCTTCGTAATCCCGCTTGAGCGGAAGCAAGTTCCCACTCTTGTGCATACCCCACAAGACCTACCCAAACTGGGATCTGTACTGTTTGGTTGGCTTGGCCGGAATGACACGTTTTATACTTTTATTGATCCTGCCCCCACCTTTGAATACCCCAGTGATTTTCGTATCGAGTACTTACGTCCTTTTGGAGCGGAGAGGCCACCCGAAGATACAGTTCAAGATAATGTCCTGATAATTATCCAGAGAAAAGCCAAACCTGTTATGCTTAGCGCCGAGCTTGTACAGGTCATCGCTCGTTTTGTGAAGCTCCTCTATAACAATAAAGAGCACTGGTACTCCGCTTTTGACTATGAGATGCACGACTGGCTCTATCAAGTAGCCGATTTCAACAGGAACGTCAACTATCCTGACGAGACTTTCAATAGCCTGGCCAACATAGTGGTAGAACTGGGTGGAAAAACGGGCGACGGCACATCCCGCTGGTGGTTTTGTAATCTCTTCCTGCCGCGAGATACTTCACTGCCCCTTCAACAGCGTAACCTGGTTGTGCGAGCGCACAGCAAGGCGGCGCCTATTCATATTGATACGTATGTACTCTCTAGCAGAAATCCAGGTCTGACATTTCGGGCCTATCAGAGTGGGCATGTTATCTACCGGCCACGGATCACACCTCAAGACCCTGTTCTCGCCTATTGGGAGTTCGAACAATCAACACGCTCCGCAATCGCTATTCCGATTGCCGGGCGGGAGGGCCTTGCTGCTGCCTGCCTGTATGTCTCCTCAGAATACGAGGATGCATTTTCAGTAGAAGACCAGCGTGTTTTGCGTGTGATAACGCGAATGATGGAGGAACTGTTAGCAACCTATCAGGCCCGCAGTCAGGTAACAGGCAAGTTCAGCGACCTGATCACCGATCCAGGACTTGTGGATACCTCCTTTAAGGAATTCCTACCCGAGGATGCGTTTATCAACGATGTCGAAGCGATCCTTGCTGATATTCATGGACGAGATATGGGCGAGTTGAATGATACAGATGTGCTTTCTTTTGTCGATATCGATATCGATAATCTGAGCAGTCTAGCTACAAAATATGGTGATCGCATAACAAGAAACTTGAGCCGGGCCGTTGGTTCGCGGATACAAGGACAGCTACGTCTTGAATCGAAGAAAGAACAGATTAAGCGATATCATGTGAATGCCGATAGTTACTATCTCCTTTTAAAGGAGATGACACTTGAAGATGCGCGTTATCTCGCCGAGCGTCTGCGGCGGCTAGGAGGAGATTATCGTATTGATGCTCGTGGTGTAAGTGCATACCGGCAACTACCACCAGAAGAACTGTTAGAACTCCCCAATGTCACCATACGGCTCGGAGTACAATCTTATCCCTATGTAAAGTTAAAAGAGATTTTGCAGCGCTACCCTGTCGATACAGCTATAACGAAAACAAGAGTTTTGATTATGGAAAATATCGAGGAGAGCCTGATACGCGGGCAACGTGAAGGGGGGAATTGTATTATCAGCTGGGATCCTGATATATGGACTTATAGGCGCTGGTCCCCTCCTGATGGCGTCTGAACCTCAACTCGTAGCCAGACAATTCTCCCAAATTCCTGTTACTATTAACCTTTCTTATCCGTATTACATTTCAAATGCTGAATTACTGATACCAATTCTATTCGCTTGCTATGCTCGTTGCTTGAGGAGAGGACAACGAGTATTTCCAGGGCTCAACAAGAGATGGAAGATGGTTCGAGGACATAAGGGGAGAGCTTTGTATGACGGTCTATCTGTTTATACTGGGAATGCCTGGTAGTGGGAAATCAAGTATTGCGCGCTTTATTCAAGCATACGCAGAAGTCAAACATTGGATCGCCAGATCGCATTATAATGATTATGAGATTTTGCACAGTATGTTCGAAAACGATAGCGCCTGCAAACAATTTAGGCCCGCTGATGGTGGTGGCTTTGATGTTATTGATCTGACCGCATTTGATACCGCGCTTCAGAAGTTGGAGGAGATAGTTAAAAAAGATGCCTCTCCGGCCCATAGAGAAGAAGTTGTCTTGATCGAATTTTCTCGTGCCGATTATCAACGTGCTTTCCGTCAATTCAGCAAAGCATTTTTGCAGAACCAAAATACATTTTTCCTCTACCTTGACACCGGGCTTGATATTTGCAAGCAACGAATAAAAAACCGCGTAACCGACCCGCGTTATGCGGACGATTATCCTGTCTCCGACTATATCTTTGAAAAATATTACCATCAAGATGATGGAGAGCTTCTACCTGATATGCTTGCACAGGAGTATCAGATTGAGCGCGAACAGGTGAAAATAATCAAGAATAATGGCCCATTGGAAGTTGTTGCGGCAGAAATTCGTGCGTTTATTGATTTTATAATCAGCGAGGTTTCTAAGCATTTAGTCAAAGCAGGCGCATCCTAGATACTCTAGAGATTCTTCTATTCTCCTGCTGTTTCCCATCCTTATCCGGGTTGTTAAAAGCCCTTGCTTTCTGCCTGTTTTTCAGCATGAAATCGCGCAGGAAAGCATAAAATCATTCGTTGCCGCAATCCTCTGGCATGTGCAATCCCTCATGAAATATTTCAATATGTACATCTTTGTGTTAAAATTAGCCATTGTGTTCCAATCGCAAACGAGGGGAAGGTATTATCATGCCAATTAAACTGTTCCTTCTAGGTCTGCCAGGCAGCGGCAAATCGACGGTTGCGCGCTATATTACAAACTATGTAGAAGATAGGAAGTGGGCGGCGAAACATTGCGGCGATTATCCTTTTCTATACACAATGTTTGAGAAGGATATGAAGCACAAGCAATTTATGCCTGCCAAAAATGGCGGTTTCGATATGGTTGATCGTACTGTACTCGATATTGCCTTGCAGCAATTGGAACAAAGTATCCGCGAATATATCTCTAAAATGCAATCGACGAAGATCATTTTGATTGAATTTTCTCGTGCTGATTATCAACACGCTTTCTCGCAGTTCAGTAAAGCATTTTTGCAAGATCAGAATACCTATTTCCTCTACCTGGATACTGAGCTGGCTATCTGCAAGCAACGCATACAGAATCGTATAGACAATCCCCTTTTTGAGGATGATTATCCCGTCTCCGAGTACCTTTTTGAAAAATATTACCATCAGGATGATGGACAACTGCTACCAGATTTCCTCGAAAAAACATATCAGATCGACCAGCAGCGGGTGAAGATCATTTCCAATAACGGCCCATTAGAGGCAGTAACAGGAGAAATTGAGGCTTTTCTCCACGCAATGCTGGGAAAGCTGCCATGACCAATTGACCCCCGAGTCATTCTACCCATTTCCTTTACAACACCCTCGATTTCAGTTACACTGTACTCATGTATTGACTCGCGCGCAATCCTTTTCACCTTCGCTTCTCTATTCCGGTCTGGCTAAGCGCGCTAACGAGTAGTACACCGCACGTTTCAAATTTCTTAAAGGGGGAAAGAATGAATCAGCCTCAGAAGTATCCACTTGCCTTCTGGCAAAAACTCAGCACGGCAAAAACGCTCCGCGTCGCCTGCGTACTCACGGTCCTGCTGGTATTTCTTGGTCTCAGTCCCATTTCTCAGGCTCGCGAGACACAGGCGCTGAAGCGGAAAACAAATCCTATCCAGCACATTGTGATCATGGTGAAGGAGAATCGCACCTTCGACAACTATTTTGGTACCTTTCCGGGAGCCGATGGAGCCACTACCTACACCGGTACCGATGGCAAGCAACACCCGCTGACCCACGATCCCGATACACTGGCCTCGGACATCCTGCACACCCATTATGCCTATCTCAAAGCGTTCGATCATGGGAAGCTGGACAAGTTCTCAGAACTCAAGGGCGCGATCCAGGACATCAACGGGCAGAAGGAAGATGTCGCGGACGGTCAGATGTACCAGTCGGATATTCCCAACTACTGGCAGTACGCGCAGACCTTTGCGCTGCCGGACCATTTCTTCTACACCATCAACTCGGATAGCTTCCCCAACCATCTCTTCTCGATTGCCGCGACCGACGACGACGTATTTGGACTTCCTCATATCACAAAACAGAAGGATAAATGGAACTGGGGCTGCGATGCTCCCCCGAATACCTATGTTCAACAGGAGCATCCAGACGGAACATTCGCCAAAACGTTCCCGTGTTTTTCGTTTGAGACGTTGGGCGATCTTCTCACCGCGAATGGCATTTCCTGGAAATACTACGCGCCGGGACAGGGCCAGGACGGTTACGAATGGTCGGCCTATAACGCCATTTCGGACATTCGCAATACGCAGCAGTGGCAGCAGCATGTCGTCGATTATACCCAGTTCGCGCAGGATGCCGCCGCCGGTACGCTGCCAACCGTCAGCTGGCTGGTGCAGCCTTCGAGCGTGAGCGACCATCCACCCGCCAGCGTTTGCGTCGGCGAGAACTTTACCGTGCAGCAGATCAACGCGATTATGAACAACCAGTCGCTCTGGAGTTCAACAGCGATTTTCCTGACCTGGGACGACTGGGGCGCCTTTTATGATCACGTCGTGCCGCCGGTGGGGCCCAACAAATATCTCGAGTATGGCCTGCGCGCGCCTCTGATCGTGATTTCGCCCTATGTCAAGCCGGGTTTCATCGATCACACCGTCTACAGCTTCCCCTCCATGCTCAAGTACGTGGAAACCACACTTAACCTGCCCTCGCTCGGCGGACTGGATCAGCAGGCTAATGACCTGACCAACGTATTCAACTACAGCCAGCAGCCCTTGCCTCCACTGGTCTTGCAAACCCGCTCCTGTTCGAGCCAGGCCTATAAGGTATCTGAAGAATTCGTGCCCAATCCCGATGTCTACGGAGATTGATTTAGCAACAAAAGACGAGGCCCATTTTCAGCCGCTCAGTCTGCTGAAAATGGGCCTCGTCTTTTGTTGCTAACACTTTCCCCTTGCATAACCTTGTCCTATATGCTACCACTAGTAGTGATAATTATGATGCATGTACAAGGGCGGCTCTCAGGTCGTCTTGAGAGGAGCAACGATGAATTTTGATCTCGACGCGGAGCAATTCGAAATTCGCGACATGGTACGTCGCTTCACCGAGCAAGAAATTACTCCTCATGCCGAGGAATGGGACGAAACGTATCACTTTCCCCGCGAAATCTACTCAAAAATGGGCGAACTCGGTCTGATGGGCATGACCACGCCTGAAGAGTATGGCGGCAGCGCCCTCAGCAGGCTCACGGCGGCGCTTGTTTACGAGGAACTGGCAAAAGGCGAGATGGCTACGGCTGTCGGCCTTTCGGTACACAATATGATTACCGGGTCGATAGCGCGTTTCGGCAACGAGGAGCAACGCCAGCGCTGGGTGCCGCGCCTGGCTTCCGGCGAGCTGCTGGGTGCATTTTCGTTGAGTGAGGCATCGTCTGGAACCGATGCTGCGAGCCTGCAATGCCGCGCCGGACGCTCCGGCGATTCCTACGTGATTAATGGCACCAAGATGTGGGTCACGAACGGCGGCGAGGCCGATATCTATCTGCTGATGGTGCGTACCGCGGAGGGTAGGGGCTCAGCGGGCATCTCCTGCTTCGTGGTCGAGAAAGGCACGCCTGGCTTCTCCTTTGGCAAAACAGAGCGTAAAATGGGTCTGCACTCCTCTCCGACGCGCGAGCTGATCTTCGAGAATTGCGAGATACCGCTTGCTAACCGCATCGGCGAAGAGGGTCAGGGCTTCAAGATAGCGCTCGCATCGTTGGACGGTGGGCGCATCAACATCGGAGCCATTGCTGTGGGGGTGGCACAGGCGGCGTTTGAAACAGCCACAAAGTACGCGCACGAGCGCATGCAGTTCGGCCAGCCGATCAGCAGTTTTCAAGGCATCCAGTTCATGCTGGCGGATATGGCGATGAAGATCGAGGCGGCGCGCCTGCTGGTCTACGAGGCAGCCTACAAGCTGGACGAGGGACAGAGCGCGAGCATGTATTCCTCGATGGCCAAGTGCTTCGCGACCGATACGGCCATGGAGGTTACGACCAACGCCGTGCAGGTGCTGGGTGGAGCAGGCTACGTGCGCGATTATCCGGTCGAACGTTACATGCGTGATGTGAAGGTGGCGCAGATTTTCGAGGGCACGAATCAGATCCAGCGTGTGGTGATCGCACGGGCATTAAAGCATTAAACTTGATAAGCATGGAAAAACGGCCTCGCGAGGTCGTTTTTCCATGCTTATCAAGTTTAATGCAGCATCATCTGCGCGCCCTGCTGTGCCACCGTCACCAGCCAGAACGGCAGAATCGTACCCATCAAGAAGGTGCCGGCCAGCGCGATATAGAGCTCCAGCCAGGTTGTCCAGGCAACAACCGGCTTGCTTTCGATAGTCTTTACCAGTGGAGACGACTTCGCGCGGCTGGTGGATGCCGGTTTGACGGCGACGGCAGTAGCCGCGCCGCCTGGAGCAGCGTTGCTCAATCTTGATGAGACCCGTCTTCCTGTAGGGACAGCGCCTGGTGCCTGTCCTTGCGCCTGTCCTGGCGTTGGCGCAGTTTCCCTCTCCATGAACATGGACGCAATTACGCGCAGGTAGTAGTACATGCCGAGTACGCTGGCAACGACGCCGATAATCAGCAATTCCGGGTGGCCGCCTACAAGCGCGGCGTAGAAGATATAATATTTGGCGGCGAAACCGGCCATGGGCGGAAAACCGGCCAGGGCTATCATGAATAAGGCCAGCAATCCGGCCAGTACCGGCTGGCGATACCACAGCCCGCGTATCTCGCTCAGTGCGTTGCCGCTATTATCGGGCTTCTCCAACACCGAGACGACGCCAAAAGCGCCCAGGTTCAGGAATGTATAGCAGAGCAGGTAGAAGAGGATGGCAGACAGGCCAATTGTTCCGCCCACTACGACGCCAATCAAGAGATAGCCGGCGTGCGCGATGCTGGAATAGGCCAGCAGGCGCTTGACGTTGTTCTGTGCCAGCGCCAGCACGTTGCCGCCCACGATGGTCAGGATGGCGATGGCCCAGATTACCGGTTCCCAGGTTGTTTTCACCGGTGACAGCGCGACATCGAAGACGCGCGCAAAAGCGATCAGCGCCGCGGCCTTGGTGCCGACGGACATAAAAGCAGTGACGGGAGCCGGAGCGCCATCATAGACATCGGGCGTCCAGGCCTGAAATGGCACCGCCGACACCTTGAAAGCGAAACCGACGATGAGTAGTCCCATCCCGATCAACAGCAATGTCGTATTCGAAGGATGCGCCGAGAGATAATTCCGAATGCCGGCGAACGAGGTATTGCCCGTCGCACCATAGGTCATGGCAATGCCGTAGAGCAAGAAGGCCGAGGCGAATGAGCTGAGCAGGAAATACTTCATGCCGGCTTCCTGCGATGTAATGCGACGCGCGACGAAGCCACAGAGAATGTAGAGGGCCAGCGAGAGCATTTCGATGCCCAGGAAGATGGTCAGGAAACTGGTGGCCGCCGCCATAATCATCATGCCGAGGGCGGCCAGGAGCATCAGGGCATAATATTCTCCCTGGTGGGGAATATTCAGGCGACTCAGATAACCGGGAGATAGGAGAACGCCCAGGAAACCGGCGCTGAGGATGATGATATAGGCATACAGCGTTCCCTCGTCAGAGCCGATCATCGAATTGAAAGCAGTCTGATGATCTCCTACGAAGAACAGGACGATGGTGGCTGCAAAAGCCCCCAGTATGCCCAACAAACTCAAGACCGGCAGCGGCAGGAAGCTAAAAGGCAAGGCATTCGAGGGAGCTTCCATGCTATCCACGGGAAGCGCTCCTGATTTGCTTTGCTGCTTTTGCGCCGGTCGTGTCAGAAGTAAATCCGCCAGCAAAACCAGCAATGCGGTGCCTGCCAGAACTATCAGGGGGATGATGCGCCCCCAATCGGCAGCAGAGACGATAAATGTGAACGACATAGAAAAATCCTTCTCCTTGCATCCTGCCCGAGTGCGATAGCACTAACCGCGAACGAGCGGCGTTGGCAGGATGGATAGGTGCCGAGTTAATGTATCAAAGCACTTCCAATATTCTGCAAGGTATTGACGACAGACGGTTCCATCAGGTTCGTAAGCGGGTTGGGTTGAAAGCCGATATAAAAGATCAGCGCCAGCAGTGGCAGAAGGGTCATGAACTCGCCAACGTTGATGTCGCTGAGCGTACCCTTGCGTAGCAGCGCGCCTACCGCACCCTCTTTCTGTAGCGGGCCTTCCATGATGCCGAGAACGAAGCGAATCATGTACCAGGCCGCGGGCACAATCACAGCGGTACCCAGCACGCCATATATAGCATGCGCGCGGAACACGCCGATCAACGCCAGAAACTCGCCGGCAAAACTATTGAGTCCGGGCAGGCCAAGCGATGAGAGCGCGGCTATCATCATCACGGTTGCCAGCAAGGGAATGCGCAGCGCAAGCCCGCCAAAGTCGCTCAGCTTGCGCGTACCGGCGCGGGCCTCGATAAAGCCGGCGATCAGGAAGAGCGCGGTGATCGTGATGCCGTGATTGACCATCTGTAGCACCGAGCCTTCGACTCCCTGCACATTGAACGCGAAGATGCCCAGCATGATGATGCCCAGGTGGCTGATGCTCGAATAGGCGAGCAGGCGTTTGATATCGATCTGTACCAGGGCCATCAACGCGCAATACAGGATGCCGATGACCGCCAGGATATTGATGAGCGGCGCGAAGTAATGCACAGCGTTGGGAAAGAGCGGCAGGCAAAAGCGCAGGAAACCATATGCTCCGGTCTTCGACATGGCGCCGGCCAGCATTGCCGTCACCGGCGCGGGCGCTTCGCTATAGGCATCGGGCAGCCAGCTATGGAACGGCACAAGCGGCACTTTTACGGCGAACGCGGCGGCAAAGGCCAGGAACAACCAGGTCTGCACGCCCGGACTAACAGTACCATTCAGCAGGGTCGCCAGGTCGAGCGTATAGCTGCCGCCTGCCGCCTGCTGGTGATAATAGCCGAGGGCAATAATGCCGGCCAGCATCAGCAGGCTGCCAACCGAGGTATAGAGTACAAACTTGATGGCGGCATAAATGCGTCGCTCGCCGCCCCAACTACCGATCAGGAAATAGGCCGGGATCAGCATTACTTCCCAGAAAATATAGAACAGGAAGAGGTTAGTCGAGAGAAAAACGCCCAGGATGCCACATTCCAGCAGCAGCATGAAGGCCATATAGTTCTTGACCTTCTGCTCGATGCGGAACGACGCGCCGATACATACCACCGTCAGCAGTGAGGTGAGCGCGACCAGCAGCAGGCTGATGCCGTCAACTCCCAGGCTATAGTTAATGCCGATGCCCGAAATCCAGGTGAATTGCTCGTTGAAAAGGAATGTGCTGCTGGGAGCTGAACCGATAATGGTTGAACTGACGGTCAGATTGGCCTGCGAATAGGCCAGCATCAGGCCCAGGACAAGCATGAGGTCGGCCCAGGCAAAACCCAGGGCCGTCCAGCGCATCGCGTTTTCTCGTCCCCTCGGAAAGAACAGCACGACTATGCCCCCCAGTAAGGGCAGGAATGTGATCAGAGATAATAATGGAAACATTGCCCTACCCTCTCACCGCGTAATAAAGAATAATCAGTACAACGCCCAACAGGATAGCCAGGGCGTAGTTGCGCATGTAGCCGGTTTGCAGGCGGCGCAGCAAGGCGCTCGTCCCTCCCAGTATCCAGGCTACACCGCGGCTTCCGCCATCGAGCAGATCGCCCTCCAGCAAATTCGATGCCGTGCGGCCTATCCATTGTACCGGTTGAATCACGAGCAAGATGAGCAATTCATCCACGTAGTACTTATGAAATACCAGCTGGTAGACCAGGTTCCTGTTCTCTTTATATTGGAAGCCGCGCCTGTACAATGCCCAGGCTCCCAGGATGCCGAGTACTGCCACGATGATACTTATACCCGTCGAGACCCATTGCAGGCCCAGCGATGCAGCCGCCACACGTGCTGGAACGCTCGTCCACTGTGAATTGGTGAAAACGGGATCGAGGAACGCGAAGATTGGCTGCCAGCGCGGAAGACCGATAATCGCGAACGATCCAATCACCCCTCCAATCGCGGAGAGGACAGCCAGAATAATCATCGGCACAGTCATCACAGAGGGTGCCTCGTGAATATCGTATACGTTCCTGATGCGCGGGCCGTGATCCGGCTCCTCCTCGTCCTCATGAGCATATTCCGTGGAAGTCAGGCCCCGGTAAGAGCCTGCGAAGATGCCGAACACCAGCCGGAACATGTAGAAAGCGGTCAGCCCTGCCGTCAGGATACCCAGAATCCAGAGGATGTAGTACAGCGCGCCCCCGCCGCTGCTGGCCTGTGCCAGTACAGACCCCAGGATATCATCCTTGCTCCAGAAACCTGCCAGCGGCGGAATACTGCTGATTGCCAGGGCAGCGATCAAAAACGTCCAGAACGAGATTTTTAGCCGGTAGCGCAGTCCGCCCATTTTACGCATATCCTGTTCGCCGTGTAGCGCGTGAATAACCGCGCCCGCGGCCAGGAAGAGCAGCGCCTTAAAGAAGGCATGCGTGACGAGATGAAAGATACCGGCGCTGTAGTTCTGCACGCCCTCGCCTAAAAACATGTAACCAAGCTGGCTGATGGTCGAATACGCCAACACGCGCTTGATGTCGAGCTGGAAGAGAGCGATGGTCGCGGCATAGAGAGCGGTAACGGCTCCGATGATGGCAACAACCTTCAGCGCTGTAGGCGAAACCGTGAACAGTGGATTGGCGCGGGCTACCAGGTAGACACCGGCTGTTACCATTGTCGCGGCATGGATCAGCGCGCTGACGGGCGTGGGGCCTTCCATGGCGTCGGGCAGCCACATATAGAGGGGTAACTGCGCCGATTTCGCTGTACAGGCCAGGAACAGCAGCAGGCAAATGACGGTGATGGTTAACGTGGTCACCCCTCCGCTCGTTACCTGATTGAAGACGCCAATGCCGTTATTATTCGAATAGAAGCTGAGCGTGCCGAAATGCTTGAAGATGATGAAGATGGCGATCATCAAACCGAAGTCGCCGATGATATTGATGACCAGGGCTTTGCGGGCCGCATCGACAGCTGAGCGGCGCGTAAACCAGAAGCCGATCAACAGGAACGAGGCCAGGCCGACCAGTCCCCAACCAACCAGCAGGAAGAGGAAGTTATCGGCGCTGACCAGCAGCACCATGGCGAAAATAAAGAAGTTCAGGTAACAGAAGAAACGCCAGAACCCTGGATCGTCTTCCATGTATCCTGCTGAGTAGATATGAATGAGAAAGCCTACGCCCGTAACCACCATCAACATGGTTGCAGAGAGCGGATCGAAGAGCAGCCCGAAGCTGATGACCAGCGGTGATGCGCCGGTTGTTGTGCCCGAGGAAACCCAGGTGTAGAGTAGTTGATCGCTGAAGCGCGCGGTAACAGGCGAAGTGGCCAGCATCGAGAAGAAGCTGATGGCCGCGAACAAAAAGGCCAGCCCGCACGCTCCCAGCCCCACCGTCAGTATCGCGGAGCGCGTCATTGCCCGACCGGCCAGACCCAGGATAATGAATCCGAGCAGGGGCAAGAGCAGCACGTATGGTGTCAGATTCGTCATAATTGGTTAGCCTCGCAATGCATTCATGTCGTCGACATCGATATCGCGGCGCGTGCGGAAGATGGAAACGATGATGGCCAGACCTACCACTACCTCTGCCGCGGCAACGGTCAACACGAGAAAAACAAACATCTGCCCATCCACCGAGTTTAGAAAATGCGAGAAGGCCATAAACGAGAGATTGACGGCATTCAACATCAATTCAATCGACATAAAGATAACCAGTGGATTGCGCCGCACAAGCACTCCCACCACCCCCACCGTAAAAATGATGGCGCTTACTATTAAATATCCCGATAGTTGCATAATTTCCTCCAGCTATGACCTGCGCCCAAATACCATCGCGCCCAGGATTGCCACGACGATCAACAGGCTCGTCACCTCAAAAGGAAAGGCGAAACCATGGAACAGCGCGAGGCCGAACGCCTGAATGTCGCCCTGCGTCGTTACCTCATGCGCGAGACTGTTCGCTCCGGTAGCGATGGCGCTGTTATTGATGGTCGCCGTATAGAAAATCAGGTAGCTCAAGGAGCCGACAAGAACAATACCCAGCGCGGCAGCTACTCCCCGCTGCCAGGGAATGCGGTCGGGCGGCTCGTTATCCGGGGCTTCCGAGGCCAGCATGGTGACGACAAAGAGGAATAAGACCATGATCGCGCCGGCATAGATCAGGATTTGCACAATGGCAATGAACAACGAGTTCAGTTGCAGGTAGAACAGCGCCAGGAAGAGCAGCGTCAGGATCAGGCTCAGGGCGCTGTGTACGGCATTGCGAAACGCGATCACCCCGATGGCGGAAGCAACGCTGGCGATTGCCAGCAAAAAGAAGGTAACGACTGTTGGCGTGACGTTCATACCTTTTCCCAGTCCTTTCCCCGCTGCAACTTCCGGCGATCCTCGTCCTGTTCTTCGTCCGTTAGCAACACGGGTTCCTGGGTGGGAATAGTGCCCAGGCCGACGGCGGCGGCGCTGGCCTGCGAGCCATCAAACACATGCGTTTCCTGTGGAATCGGTTGTGGGGCCTCGGGCGGGGGCGGCTCGAACCAGACGGCAGCTGAACCGACCGTTGCCTGTCCCTCGGGCTCAAGCAGTTGTTCCTTGTGATAAACCATATCTTCTGGATAGTACGAAGCCAGTTTATAGATGCGCTCCAGCGTAATGGCCCCGGTTGGGCAGGCCGCTTCACAATAGCCACAGAAGATGCAGCGCAGCAGGTTTACGTCGAAGACCTTCGCGTATCGTTCGCCTGGAGAGACGCGATTCTCCTCGGTATTCTCCTCGGCCTCGATATAGATGGCGTCGGCGGGACAGGCGCCCGCGCACAGGTAGCAGCCGACGCAACGTTCCAGCCCATTCTCATAGCGGTGCAGCACGTGCCGCCCGCGAAAACGCGCCGGCAACTCGCGCTCCTGCTCCGGATAGGAGACCGTCGTCGGCTTCTTGCCCATATTTCTCAGGGTGGTTGCCATACCCTTGATGATGTCGAATGACATGGTGTGAACTCCTTATGGTTCCTGAGATTGTTGCTCAGATTCTATTTCTTTTTTCAAGTTGTCTAGTAGCAATATTTTTATGTCCGGCAAAGATTGAAAGTGGACATCATTCGTTAGAAAATAGGAAGCCCCACCAAGAATGGCAGTAGCTAGTTGAATAGAGTCAGGTGTCCGAATTTTATAAAGTGCTCGTAGGCGCGATGCCTCTTCTGCGATTTCTCGATTGATAATGTTAGTAGATAAACCTTCTGTATCGAAAAGAAGTGTTCGATACTCTTGAGCGAGCTCTATGTCACCATTTCGGATCGGATGAACGAGTACTTCAAGCAAAGTAATAACGGATGTTACAACCTCAAATTCGCCGTGCTCTATTGCTCTGAAGAAAGGCTCAACAACCTTTAAGTAAGTAGGATGTTCTTCGATATAATATATCAACGGCATCGTATCAAAACCCACTACACTTCCACGTAGTGAGTCTATCGTTCCCATGAGTTCCGTTCCTCCTCTATGTATCTTTCCACATCGATTTTCCGCCATACCTCTTTACCCAACCCCTTGAACTCCGTGATGCGATGCTTAGGTCGCGGTGCATTCTGTTGACGAACAAGTGCAGCCAACTCCTCCAACAGCCGGAGTTGCTCATCTGGCGTGAGGTTTCGCGCATAATTTAATGCTTCTTGATAGGTGTGAGTTGACATAGCCTTCTCCTTGCAACTTCTGTTACCGATACCACTCAAATCATATCAGAGTCATCACCACTTGTCACATTACTAACGATGCAAGATTTACATATGCTACCGGACGATTACCAGGATTTGCGTTCTTCCTCGATAAATTTCTGCACATCAATACCTTGCCATGCTTCTACTCCTGAACAGTTAATTGTAAGGCTCTTCTCGCTATATGGGAATTGATCTACGCCTTCGCCTCCTGCGCCACCTCCTCCGGTGCCGGGGTACTCGTTTCCTTCGCAACCCTGTCAAATTTCACCAGGCGCACCGACGCGGGCAGGGCTTTCTCGACAGCGGCAAGCTCTGCCTGGCGGCGCAGCACCTGCTGGCGCTCATAGAGCAGGACGGCGGCGATGACGACCAGGCCGGCCAAGCCGTTTACCCACCACGGCCAGCCAAAAGCGACGACGATTGCCGTTAGCACGATGTTGAGTACCGCCAGGGGCAGCAAGGTCGTCCAGCCCAGGCGCATCAGGCGGTCGTAGCGGATACGTGGCAGCGTGGCGCGTATCCACATGAACAGGAACAGGAAAATGGCTACCTTAATCAAAAAGAAGACGATGGTCAGCCCTGGAATGTTGTTTCCCAGGCCGAAGAGACTCCAGCCGCCGAAGAAAACCGTGGCAGCCACGGCGCTAACAGTTATCATATTGATGTACTCGGCCATCTGGTACAGGCTCCAGCGCAGGCCGCTGTACTCGGTCAGGTAACCGGCGGTCAACTCCTGCTCGGCTTCCGGCAGGTCGAACGGCGCGCGGTTCACCTCGGCTATGGCGGCAATCAGGTAGATGACGAAGCCCAGCGGCTGCGCGAAGACGAACCAGATACCCTGGTCCAGCTGCGCGTGTACAATATTTACCACGCTGAGCGTGCCGGCCCACATCAATGCGCCGCTGAGCGCCAGTCCCAGGCTCGTCTCGTAAGAAACCATCTGGGCAGCGCTGCGCAGCGAACCGAGCAGCGAATAGCGGTTGCCGGATGACCAGCCACCGAGCACGATACCATAAACGGCCAGCGAGGACATCGAGAGAATCCAGAGCAGGCCGACGTTGATATCGCCAATCCACGGGTC
The DNA here is from genome assembly GCA_035653615.1 of Ktedonobacteraceae bacterium. Lineage (NCBI taxonomy): Bacteria > Bacillati > Chloroflexota > Ktedonobacteria > Ktedonobacterales > Ktedonobacteraceae > Ktedonobacteraceae bacterium. The sequence goes on from DASRBN010000016.1 coordinate 52,609, forward strand.
CCAGACGCTCGGCTTGCCGTTGATCCAGTTGTTGCCGATGGGTATGACGGCAAATGCGCTCAGCGCGACGATCACTGAAATGATGGGCGCGATCAGGTAGATGAGCTTTTTCGCCTGCGATGGCACGATCTGTTCTTTGAAAGCCATTTTAATGCCGTCGGCCACGGGTTGGAACATGCCGAGCGGGCCGGCGCGATTCGGTCCCAGCCGGCCCTGAATCTTCGCCACCACGCGTCGCTCAATCAGCGTCAAATACGCGAAAGCGGTCAGCAGGGCGAAGATCACAATGGCGCTTTTAATGACGGCAGCGGTATAGGGATTATTCAGAAAATCAAGAAACATGCGCCACCTCCTGCTCGCTTGTCCGCACGCCATGTGGGCGCAGGCCTTCCCACGTCAGGCCGGCGTAGAACGGGTTCGTGCTCGCGATCTCAAGCAGTATTTCCTGCGGGCTGCTATAGTTCCATTTGTGACCAAGGTGATTGGCCAGCGCGGTCAGGATTTCCCAATCGGCTTTCGCGCCCGGCAGTGGTCGCAGGGAATGCCAGATAGCCTGCACGTGGTGATCGACATTGGTCATACTGCCATCTTTTTCGGCGAACGTGACGGCGGGCAGCACGACATCGGCCTGCTGAGCCGTCTCTGTCAGCAGAATATCCTGCACGATCAACAATTCCAGGTCAGGCGGAAATTGTCCCACGTGCCGCATGGGATTGGCTCCCATGACATACAATGCCTTGATATCGGGGCTACTCAGCATCTCGTTGTACGACAAACCGCGCTCTTGAGCAGGTTGATAGCCGGGAAGCGCATCGGGCAGCAGTCCCATATCGCGCGCGCCAAGCGAGTTCGCGTCCTCGAAGAGCGGCCCGACACCGGCTCCGGGGCGATCAATGTTTCCGGTGACGACGGCCACCATTTGCAGGTCTGCCGCCAGGTCCTGGCAGCCGGGCGCCAATGTTGCCATTTCGTCATAGAGAATGATTGCGCCTTTGGCCAGCGCGATCTCGTGCGCGAGATGTTGCAAGTGCGTTGTCGTCTCAAGCCCGAAGGATGTTTCCGCCGCCTGTATGTTGGCGTCTTCACTGTGCAAGCGGGCGCGCAGGTCTTCATGTTGATGCGGGTTGTCGATCTCGTTGTTCAAGACGTATTTCAGTAGCATCTTCGCGGCCATGCCGGCTCCATGCTGCGGAATCGCGACCTTGCTTGCCGCGAAGCGATCCAGTTCCGTCTCATCCTCGTTGACGATGTAGATTTTTGCCCCGGCCTTCATTGCCTTCTTGATGCGCAGGTTGAGAATGGGCTGGCGCTGGTAGGGATCGGAAGCCACCAGCACGATATGCGAGGCCTTCTCGATCTCGGCGATACTGTTGGTCATCATCCACGGCTTGCCCGTCAATGGATCGCGCGGGCCGGGAAATTGGCCGTGATGGTGATCGACGTGAGGCGTGCCGATAACCTGGCGCAGCAACTTCTGGAAGAGGTAGGCCTCTTCGTTGGTGGTACGCGTTGAGCCAATTCCGGCAACGGCCTTCGCGCCATGGTTCTTGATGATTCCCTGAAGGCGTGAAGCAATGAAAAAGAACGCCTCGTCCCAGCTTGCCGGTTCCAGCTTGCCGCCGCGACGAATGAGCGGCGTGCGCAGTCGCTGCGGACTGTTGACGAACTCGAAGCCCCAGCGCCCGCGGTCGCACAGCCAGCCATCGTCTATCTCGTCGTTGGTGCGCGACATCAGACGCATCACCTTGTCCACGCGCACATCGATGCGCACGTTGCAGCCGACGCTGCAGTTGTTGCACACGCTCGGCGTATGTTTCAATTCCCAGGGTCGTGCCTTGAAACGGTAAGCTGACGCGGTGAGCGCACCCACCGGACACATCTCGACTGTGTTGCCCGAAAAGATGGAGTCAAACGCGTGATCGGGCGCCGTTCCCACTTCCATTTTGTAGCCACGCGAGATCATTACCAGACCGTTATCCATCGAAATTTCCGAACTGAAGCGCGTGCAACGCTGGCACAGGATGCAGCGCTCGCGATCAAGCATGACGCGGTCGCTCACCGGCACCGGCTTCGGATAGTGACGCTTATAGAGGTCGAAGCGCGTGCCGCCGGGACCGTAGCGCAGCGTGAAGTCTTGCAGATCGCACTCGCCGCCCTTATCGCAGATGGGGCAATCGAGCGGGTGGTTGATGAGCAGAAACTCCAGCGTTCCCCGGCGCGCCTTCAGCACCTTGTCGGTTTTGGTATGCACGATCATGCCCTCGCTGACCGGCGTGGTACAGGCGGTTTGCGGCGGCTTGGGCATCTTTTCGATTTCGACGAAGCACATGCGGCAGGCGCCCAGCGGCGGCATCTTCGGATGATAACAATAAATGGGAATCTCTATACCGGCCTGCTTTGCCGCCGCCCAGACAAGCGTTCCTGGTGGAACCGCGACAGGAATATCGTCGATAGTGAGATGTATTAGTTCGTCTTGTTTCTCTTCTGCCATAGCTTTTTTACCGTATTCTCAGGATCGGGCCAGGATTCTTCGCTGCGCTCAGAATGACAAGCCCGTATTTCTCAGGTATGGGCCAGGATTCTTCGCTGCGCTCAGAATGACAAGTTCCAGGGCTTGTCATTCTGAGCGCAGCGAAGAATCTGCACTCTACCGGTCGCCCTCCAATTGTTTATCTAGCTCCTGCCTGCAGGGATTGGGCCTCTACCTCCGGTTCCACATCGAACTGGCGGCTGCCAACCATGCAACGTTTATGCGTGATGTGATGCTCATACTCCTCACGGAAGAGCTTGATGCTGCTCGTAATGGAACTGGTGGCCGCGTCGCCCAGGGGGCAGAACGACTTGCCGCTGATGTTATCGCAGATATCCAGCAGCAGGTCGATATCGCGCTCCCTACCGTCGCCATGCTCGATGCGATGCAGGATTTCGGTCAGCCAGTAGGTTCCCTCGCGACAGGGGGTGCATTTACCGCAGGATTCGTCGCGGTAGAATTCCGTCATGCGCAACACGGCGTCTACGATGCAGGTATCCTCGTTCATGACGATCACGCCGCCTGAGCCGAGCATCGAACCGGCGGCGGCAATGGCCTCAAAGTCGAGCGGCGTGTCGATCTTGTCCGCGCCCAATATGAATGTGGACGAGCCGCCCGGAATGATGGCCTTGAGCTGCTTATCGTCAAGGATGCCGCCGCCATATTGCTCGTCGTAAATCAGCGTGCGCAAGGGCGTTCCCAGCGGCAATTCATAGTTGCCGGGCTTTTTCACGTGCCCGCTGAGACAGAAGACGCGCGTGCCCTTGCTTTTCTCGGTGCCGAACGAGGCATACCAGTCGGCCCCGTTTTTGATGATGGCGGGGATGGTCGAAAGCGTCTCGGCGTTATTGATGACCGTCGGGCCACCATACAGGCCAATGGCGGCAGGGAACGGCGGCTTCAGGCGTGGATAGCCGCGGCGGCCCTCCAGCGACTCCATCAACGCGCTCTCCTCGCCACAGATGTAGGCGCCGGCTCCGCGATGCACGATCACATCCAGGTTGTAGCCGCTGCCCAGGATATCCTTGCCGATATAACCGGCGGCGTAGGCTTCCGCGACGGCGCGTTCAACCTGGTCCCCGGCCAGCTCCAGTTCGCCTCTCACATAAATAAAGGCGACCGAAACGCGACAGGCATAGCTCGTAATAATAACGCCCTCTACTAACTGGTGCGGATTTTTCTCCATCAGCATGCGGTCTTTGAAGGTGCCCGGCTCGCTCTCATCGGCATTACAGCACAGATAGCGCGTCTTGTCATTTTTCGCCAGGAAGCTCCACTTCATGCCTGTTGGGAAGCCTGCTCCGCCACGCCCGCGCAGTCCCGATTTTTTGACCATTTCGACCAGGTCATCGGGCTGGGATTGCAGCGCTTTCGCAAGCGCCTCGTAGCCCCCATGCTGGCGGTATCCTTCCAGTGTATCCAGTCCTGGCGCATCGATATCTTTTGTAACAATAAGTTCTGGCATAGATATATTCCTTATTATATAAGAAGCACGCTCTGGTCGTGCCATTCGAATTGTCGATCTTGCTTGTGCAAGCCATTACCGGCCTCCCGCGTTACTCCTCTTTAATGGCTCAATGAACTGCGATCCCGCGGTTGCTTTCAATTCACGATCCAACTCTTCTAGCAGGATATCGGCCTGCTCCGGCGTCACATTTTCGACGAACTGGCCATTCACCTGAAGTACTGGAGCCGTGCCACACGAGGCGAGGCATTCCGTCGTCATCAGGGTATAGTTGCCGTCGGCGGTCGTCTCGCCGCGTTTGATGCCCAGACGCTGCTCCAGGTGCTCGACCAGCTTATCACAGCCGCGCAGGTAGCACGAAATGCTGGTGCAGACCTTAATTACTCTTTTGCCGGGCGGCCGCTGGTAGTACATGGTATAAAAGGTGGCCACGCTCTCAACATCGTCAACCGTCATGCCGATTGCCTCCGCGACGGCCTGCAATGCCTCCTGCGTAATATATCCTTCTTCTTGTTGCGCGATATAAAGCGCGGGCATGACCGCCGAACGCGCCACGGGATAACGCGACGCCAGGTCACGCATGCGCTGTTTCGCCTGTTCTGAAATCATCTATCTACCTCGCCTAACACGATATCAATGCTGCCAATCGCGGCCACCACATCGGAGAGCAGGCAGCCCTCAATCATCGTCGGTAGCGCTTCGAGATTGGCGAACGACGGTGCGCGCACGTGCATGCGATATGGTTTGGCGGTTCCGTCGCTCACAATGTAGAAGCCAAGCTCACCCTTAGGCGATTCGGTGCGTACAAATGCCTCGCCTTTGGGCGGTCGATAGCCCTCGGTATAGAGCTTGAAATGATGGATCAGCGCCTCCATACTGCCCGTAATCTGCCACTTGGGTGGTGGCGCGATCTTGGTATTCTGCACGCGGAATGGGCCAGCCGGAATGCCTCGCTCCATGACCTGGTTCACAATCCTCAAGCTCTGCTCCATTTCGAGCATCCGCACCAGGTAGCGGTCATAGACATCGCCGTTGCTTCCGACCGGGATATCGAAATCGAATTGATCGTAGCCACTATAAGGAAAGGCCTTGCGCGTATCCCATACAATGCCGCTGCCACGCAGTACCGGGCCGCTGGCGCCATAGGCAATGGCATCCTCCGGTTTGAGTACGGCCACGCCCCGCGTGCGTTCGATCCACAACTGGTTATTGGTTAGCAGATCATGATATTCGCGCAAGCGGTCGGGAAAGATGCTGGTAAACGCGCGCACCTTCTTCTCAAAGGTAGACGTCAATTCGGCCTGCAAACCGCCGGGACAGATGTAGCTGGTCATCATGCGCACGCCGGACAGGTCTTCAAAGACATCCAGAATCATCTCGCGCTCGCGGAAGCAGTAGAGGAAAACGCTCTGCGCGCCAAGGTCGAGCGCGGACGTGCCCAGCCAGACCAGGTGACTGGCAATGCGCTGCAATTCGGCCAGCAGCACGCGCGTGTAGCGAATTTTGTCGTTGATCTCGTCTTCGATGCCCAATAGCTTCTCGACGGCCAGCGAATAGCCCAGGTTGTTGCAGAGCGGCGCGAGATAATCCATGCGGTCGGTCAGCACCAGGGCCTGGTGGTAGGTTTTGCCCTCGGCAGTCTTCTCAATGCCGGTGTGCAGGAAGCCGATATCCGGTACAGCCTTGACCACCGTCTCGCCCTCAATAGTCAGGATCAAGCGCAGCACACCGTGCGTGCTGGGATGCTGCGGCCCCATATTGATGGTCATCGTATCGCTGCGCTGCCCATCTTCAAGCGCCTGGCCGCTATCGAGTGTATATTGTGTTTTCATGTCTTTTATTTGCATACGTCCTCGTCGATAGTGCTGTGGAGGGCGACCACAAGGGTCGTCCCTACTTCTCGGTTCCAGGCTCCTGGGTGTGGCTGAACCTGCTGCGGCTCTCGTTGAGTTCCCGGCTGAACGGCGTGCGCAGGGTCTGACTGCCGACGCCGGGATCAACATCGTAAGGAATTTGGCCACCCCAGTGTGGTTCGGGAAGATCAAAGCCGGAAAGCGGATAATCTTTGCGCAGCGGGTGCGTCGTCCAGTCCATTGGCATCAGAATGCGTCGCAGGTCGGGATGGCCCGTGAAGATGATGCCAAAGAGATCATAAACTTCGCGCTCGAACCAGTTCGCCGTCGGCCAGACTTCCGTCACGGTCGGTACGGATGGGTGATCCTCGTTTTTTCCGCCCACGCGCACTTTCAGGCGCAACTCGTTCTGGTCGCGCATCGAGAGCAGGTGGTAGACCACATCATAGCGCGGGATACGCTCCAACCAATCTACCGCTGTTATGTCCGAAAGATAGGTATAGTGCAAGTTTTTCTTCAGATACGTGCAGACTGCAACCAGCGATGCCGGTTGCAGTACAATCGTTTGCTCGCCACGGAAATCATTCGTTTCGACGACTGCCTGCGAGAACTTTTCCCGTATCGTTGCCACCGTCGATACTGCTGTTATAGCCATATTACATCTATTCCTTGCCCAAAAGTTGTTTTTGTACCCAGGGGCCGATAAATCGGACTTATAAATCGTCTCCGGTTGGCCCCACCAGCTTCAGACCACTGGCCTTCAGGGGATCGGGAGGATTGGGTATGCCTTCGCGGATCTTGCGCTGTAGTTCGTTGAAGCCGAAGAGCAGCATCTCGGGAGTTGGCGGGCAGCCGGGAATGAATACATCCACTGGTACAATCTTGTCTACGCCCTGCACGATGGCATAATTATTGAAGACGCCGCCACAGGACGCGCAGGCGCCCATCGCGATCACCCATTTAGGGTCTGGCATCTGATCGTAAATTTGCCTCAAAACGGGAGCCATTTTTATAGAGCAGCGTCCCGCGACGATCATCAAGTCGGACTGCCGCGGTGAGGCGCGGTAGACTTCGGCTCCGAAACGCGCGATATCGAAGCGGTCGGCGCTGGTCGCCATCATTTCGATAGCGCAGCAGGCCAGGCCAAACAGGGCCGGCCACAGCGATGCGCTGCGCCCCCACTCGATGAGCTTGCTGACCTGGGTCGTCAGAATGCCCGCTTCGCCATTTTTTACGTGCAATTCACGTCGCAGGCGGGGCGTCTGCGTATTGGAATAGGTCTGAACCGGCTCCCAGGGGTTTTTTACTCCCATGTGAACGCCCCCTTTCGCCAGACATACACATAGCCAATCATCAAGACCAGCAGGAAGAGCAGCAATTCGACCAGCCCGAACACCTTGAGCTGGCGCAGCAGGACGGCCAGCGGATAAAACGAGACGATTTCAATATCGAAAACAATAAAAAGCATACCCGTCAAGAGATACTTCACGGGAAAACGTCTTTTAGGCGCTTCAATCTCTTGAATGCCGCATTCATAAGGCGCGAGCTTCTCAGGTGTTGGTCTCTTAGGCCCGAGAATGCTGGTCAGAATCATGACCAGAGCACCGAAGAGGATAGCCAGCGCGACCAGAATTAAAATGGGGATAATTCCCATGGCCGGGATCCTTCACTTCTTTAATGTAATACTGTCAGGCACCGTACATAGCTGGTACCTATGTGTCAATTGTACACTACCTCATTCGTATGGTAGCATAGCAAGCTCGATGGTGTCAAATGAGAACGTGACTGCGGATTCTTCGCTGCGCTCAGAATGACAGGTCCCGGGCACACTCTGGTGTCTCCGGGACCTGTCATTCTGAGCGCAGCGAAGAATCCGCGGCAGGCAGGTATAAAATAAATTTTTAGTACTTTTGTAAAATTCCCAAAAAGCCTCTTGACATAGCGCAAACACAGTGGTAATATCTCACTTGCACTCAACAAACAACTGTTGAAGCGCGCCAGATGCGGAGGCATCGCATCAAAGCAGGTGTACCTGAACAACTGAAGAGTGGTAAGGAACAAAAAGCAACAGCATAATAACCTGTCAATTAGCGACAACTCGTTGATACAGCACTTGAGTCTCCGTGGAGAGATTCATATAGAACTGGATGGCGAGTTTGATCCTGGCTCAGGATAAACGCTGGCGGCGTGCCTAACACATGCAAGTCGAACGCGCTCAGCAATGAGCGAGTGGCGGACGGGTGAGTAACACGTGGGAACCTGCCCTGGGGTGAGGAATACCGG